>JAZOBK010000221.1:0-3338 GCA_045595985.1 Oscillospiraceae bacterium | reverse complement strand
CGGTTGGTGAAACGTCCCTTTGCAGGTTCTGCGTCCACTGCGGAATACTTATCCGTCAGCATGCCGCCCGCAAGCGGATTATAGGCATAAAAGCGGATTCCGAGCTGATCAAGCAGCTTTGACAGCTCCTGCTCCGCCCTGCGGCTCAGGGGATTGTAAAGACCCTCGTAAACCGTTGGTCTGATATAGCCCTTCTGCCTGCAATAGCTGTCAACATCGCTTACAAGCCACACGGGGAAATTGCTCAGTCCCAGCTCCCGTATTCTGCCCTCACTGTGAAGCTTGGCGCATGCCTCCAGCGAAGATTCCACGGGAGTGTTCCTGTCGGGGAAATGCAGATACAGCGTATCCACACAGTCCATTTGCAGACGGCGGAGGGATTCCTCAAACTGCAGCATCACCGCCTCGCCGTCAAGTCTCCCCGTCACACGGGGATTGACCTTGGTCGCAACCGAAAATCCTCCATCCGTCGAAGCCTTCAGTGCCTCGCCGATCAGCTCCTCACTCTGACCCTTATTGTAGACATAAGCGGTGTCAAGCTCGGTATAGCCCAGCTCCCCGAATCTGCGGATCATATCGGCTGCATCCTTGCCGAATACCGATTCGCCGAAGGTCATGGTTCCAAGTACAAAATTGATCTGTTTCATAGATACCTCCTCATTGCAGCAGTTTCGCAAGCTGCTCCCAGTCGGAAGAGCCTGTCTGAATGTGTTCGTATACAGCGTCTGCCTCCTGCATGGTTTTTCCGCCGTACAGCATCAGTTCGCAGAAGCGCTGATAGAATTCCTCGTCCGTCAGCGGATTTTCCGGCTCGCCCTTGGGATGATCCACACGGCATTCATAGGTTTCGCCGTCAGTGGTCGTGATCTCCACGATCGCCGCCGTAATTTCCGGAAATGCCTCCGTCAGTGCAGGATCATCCGCAACTGTGATCTTTTTGGCAAGTGCAAGCAGCACGGGATCTGTGATATGCCCGTCGTCATATTCCTGCAGTCCTGCCTTGCCATGGACAATGGCAGCGGCAACGCTGTAGGGAATGCTCATTTTTGCCGATGCCGCACAGGGGATCTCCTGATGATCATGCTTGTAAACTGCCCAGTAATAGGTACGGATATGCACCGCTGCAATCATTTCCGCACGCAGAACGTGACGGCTGCGCAGTGTAATTGCCGCTTCTATCGCAGGATGCAGGTAACGGCAGGCGGCATAGGGCTTGGTGTACGCCTTTTCAATGGCACAGGTGCCGTCATGCAGTGGGTGTTTCAGCGATATATCGCTGCATCCCGTCATCATTTTGAGAAATCCCCGTTCGCTTCCAAGCGGATCGGGATGTCCGTGAAAGCCTGCCATCGCCGTCTGTACCGCAAGCAGCCCCAAAAGTGACGCCTTTCCGGCATTATAGGGTTTCAGCTCCGAGCCGTCATCCAGTACATTCAGCATGCCGCTTGCGGAAACACAGGCAGCGGCAAACGCTTCCTTCCGCTGCTGCGGCGTGAAATCCAGAAGATAAGAAACTGCAACTGCAATTCCCAGCGTACCGCAGGTTCCGGTGGCGTGGTAGCCCATGGATTTGTGCAGGGGCTGTATGGAAAGCGCCATGGTGAACGAAGCTTCATACCCGATCACAACCGCACGCATGAGCTTCTCAAAGGAGCAGCCATGCTTCTGTGCCAGCGGCAGCAGCACAGAAAACAGCGGCGTGCCAAGGTGAATAATACCTGCATTGGTTCCGTCGTCATAGTCCAGAGCGTGACCGTTCAGACCGTTGAGAAATACCGCTTCCTTGAGCGATGTGCTGCGTGTGCAGCCGATCACGGTATATTCCCCCGACGGCGGTTCGGCAAAGCCGCAATAGGCTTCCAGTCTGTCACGCTGCGAGCCTGCACCTGCAACGGTGACGCACAGATAATCAAGCAGCGCACGCTTCGCCCTGTCCATCACACTCTGCGAAATCGCCCTTGCAGCGAATGTTTCCAGACGCTCCAGAAATTCATCTGTCAGATTCATAACTACCTCCCAAAATAACTTAAATTATATGTCGTATAACATTTTGGTTATATCTAACAAATAATGCATCCGCCGACAGCAATGCCCTCGGCGGCAGCGAATCATTATCGCTTAATAAATATCAATAGGTTGTATAATCTTTTGATTATAAATTGTTCCTCATAAAGCCGCTGAAACACCGTAGCGTCAGCGGCTGAAGATCACACATCCAGCGTTTTCAAAATATTGATCACATCCTGCACCGGACGTGACAGGTACTGTCCCTTGGGATAAATGGCAACAATTTCTCTTGAAGCGATCTCCTGACGGAGGGAAAAACAGGTCACAGCAGAATGCCCGACCTTGTAATGACTCAGATAGGACGGAATGAGTGCGGAGCAGATGCCGGCACTGACCATTGCTTCAAGTGCCTCCAGACTGCGGCAATCGACGACCTTATGCAGATGCAGATTATATTCCATGCACATTTTGTCGAGAATCACCTGCATGGGCATGCCCTCACCGAGAAAAGCGAACTCCGCACCATCAAGCAGCTGCACATCGACAGCAGGGAACTTGCGGTTCTCCATCGACACTGCTGCTTCCTTGAGCTTTGTGCAGAGAGGAGAGATATCGGGCACTGCCACCACGGCTTCTTCACGGATAATGCGTTCAAAGGAAAAGGTATGCTCATCCACCGGCAGAACGGTAATGCACAGGTCAAATTCCCCTCGTTCGGCGCAATCCATCAGATCGTGACCGCTGCGTTCCTCAAGTACCAGGTGCATGCCGGGATAACGCTCACGGAATTTTGCGACCAGCTGCGGCCCGATGCAAAAGCACCTATGGGGAGAAATACCCACGACCACACTGCCGGCACGATAGTTGCGCAGATCGGAAAATTTCTGCTGCATCTGGCGTTCCAGTTCCAGAATTTGTCTGCCTGCTTCCAGATAAACTCTGCCTGCATCCGTGATACGGATATCGGAACCGGTACGCACAAAAAGCTGTACATCCAGCTGTTTTTCGATTTTCTGAATATACTGGCTCAGAGAGGGCTGAGAAATCCCAAGGATCTCCGCCGCCTGGGAAAAACTGCCCGTATCATGCAAAAGTAATGCATAACGCAGCTGTTTCAGATTCATGTTTTTCCCTCCGGTGTTTTTTATTCTTTGAAACTGCCAACAAGCAACCCATTTTTACTCATTGTAGCACATTTACATTCATTTGTCAATATTGAATTGAAAAATTATCACGGCAACCTGTTGGTTTACAATAGAAGAGTGACAGTTCATAAAAAAAGGTAGCGGAAGCCCCCCGACCTGTGTTACAGTTAAGTTGCGAGAATAAAA
>JAZOBK010000220.1:0-6333 GCA_045595985.1 Oscillospiraceae bacterium | reverse complement strand
ATGAGTCGGGTGAAGCGAACGTACTCCGTCAGATCGGAATGCAGCCACTCTTGCCAGTACTCCGATACAGGGAACTGTCGTCCGAACATCATAAAATGGATTCTCACGATTGACGTTGTCCCAGGTATGGGTGGGGATTATCAGCAGTCCGTTTTCGAGATATTGACACATAGCGTCAATAAGACCATCAGCACCGTTTTCAATTTCACCTACAGACCGAAGAGATGCGTGAACAGTTACCTTGTCGTCACGTTTTACCCCACTGTCAGACAAAAACTGCATGATATCGTTCTTTGTAACCATTCTATCACCCTCCATTCACAGTAATTTGCCGCAGCGATACCTTCCAGAAAAGCTTGCTGAGCATTGTCATGACAATGCACCAGAACAACTGTATGCCAAGCGTTGTGAGAACCGTCTGCGGCTGAGGATTTCCGTCCAGCAAAACGGACAGCGGAGCGTTATAAATGGACTGAAACGGCAGATAGTACACGATCGTTTTCAAGGGTTCGGGAAAGAATGCAATCGGAATAGTTGCACCCGACAAAAGCATTACAATGACCTGTTTCATAATGTTGATGCCCCAAATGGATTCGGTGTACAGACAGATCGTTCCCACAAGGAAGTCAATGCTGTAATTGATGGAAACCGCCATGATAACAGATACCACGAAAAACAGCAGATTGATCCCGAAATGGATTGCTCCGTGAGTAACGACCGCCACAACAATGAAGGTCGGCAGGAACGTGAAAAAAAACTGTGTGACAAACGAGCCTGAGTATGACCAGAACAGATACCTCCGGTACTCCATAGGTTTCATGAGGTCAAGTGCGATTTTTCCCGATTGTATGCCACGTCCCATTTCCCATACGATATACATTTCCATAAAATTGAACAGTGCTGTTGCCAGCACCAGATAAATGAGCGTATCGGAAAAGGTCATTCCGTTAACTATATCAGTTCCGGCAGAGGCATAGATCGCTTTCCAGAGAAAATATACAACAATAAGATACAGCAGATTTCCGGCAATGATCACAAGCGTTCCCAGTCGAAACTGCAGGGATTCGATGATGCCGGCACGGGTAAGAGTGAGAAATTTTTTCAGCTTCACTGCACACCCTCCTCGTAGATTTTCTTGATGACCTCCTCGGTGGAAATCTCCTCAAGCTGCATATCACGGATGTTGTAGGATTTCTGAAGCTGTGAGAGCACCTCCATCACCTTTGCCTTTTCCTCATCCACCAGAATGGAGATCCACTCGTCATCCGCAGAAACCTTGAAATCGGGAAGCTCCTTGTCAATCTGCTCCGCAAGCTGTTTCAAGTCGCCGTCAATGCGGATTTTCAGCGTTCTGTAGGAACCGAAGAAGTTTTTCAGGTGCTCAATATCGTTGTCATAGAGCATTTTGCCCTTGTCGATAATGACGATTCTCTGACAGAGAGCGTCCACATCGCCCATATCGTGGGTGGTGAGAATCACAGTTGTGTTCTTTTCCTTATTCAGAGCGTGAATCAGCGTGCGGATTTTCGCTTTCATGGAAACGTCAAGACCGATAGTAGGTTCGTCCAGAAAGACGATTTTCGGATTGTGGAGGAATGCCGCAAGAATATCGCTGAGTGTACGCTGTCCGAGAGACATCTGACGGACGGGCTTATGCAGCAGCGGCTCAATATCCACAAGGGATTTGTAGAGTGCGAGCATATTTTCATAGTCCGCATCGCTGACCCCGTAGATGTCCTTTAAGATTTTGAACGACTCCACAAGGGGCAGTGCCCACCAGAGCTGTGAACGCTGTCCGAATACGACACCAATTTCCTGTGCATTCTTTGTTCTGTTCTCATAGGGAACATTTCCTCCCACGAGAATTTCTCCCGAAGTAGGCTCAAGGATACCCGTCATCATTTTGATTGTGGTGGATTTTCCTGCACCGTTCGGACCTAAGTATCCGACGATCTCGCCCTGTCGGATATTCATGCTGATATTATCCACAGCACGGACGATTTTGTAATCTCTTGAAAACAGGTCTTTGATACTGCCTTTCAGACCCTCACGGCGGTTGAGCACCTTGAATTCTTTGGTGATATTTTTGATTTCAATAATATTTGACATGGTGATTACCTCACTTTCATGTGAGCGGAATGCAAATTTTTATCGGATATTCTGGGGTTACTTCAGTATATCGCAATTCTCGCCAACTGTCAAGCAAAAAACAGAAATTGTATCTGTTCTGTAATGAATGTTCGAAGAAATGTTTCTCAAAATCAGAATCCCCCGTTGGAAGCGGGGGAATTTTTGTTTTCTTACGATCGCTGGCGGATTACAAGTCACGGAACTTCTCCAACCGGTAATGCCCTTCCTCATCTACGGCAGCATTTCCATCCTTGAAATCATATCCAAATTGGCGATAGAACTCACAGCCGGTGATGGACGCAGGGATTTCAATGCGTTTTGCCCGGAGAAAGAATTCATCCTGCTCCAGAGTTTCCATGATCAGACGGCCATAGCCCCTGCCCTGATATTCCGGCAGAACAAAAATACTGAACAGACAGCTTTCATCCTTTTTGTCCCAGTACGGCCCGATCGCACCGCAGCCGATGATTGTATCTTTCTCACAGACCACATAGAAATGCGTCCAGCCGGCACGCTGCTTCACATATTCAGGCGTAAACAAGGCGATCCCCTGTGTGATGTATTCCTCCGGATATTCCTTGCTGTTGCTGATTTGCATGGTAGTCCCGATCAATGCTGCGACTTCAGCCGCATCGGACGCTTCAAATCGTCGAATCACTTTCTTCACCCATCCTTTCAATCACAGCAATTGCTTCCCTGTAAGCAGGGCAGCCTTTTACCCTCTCCTGCTGTTCTTCCGTCATATAAGAAAGTGCAGCATCAAGTGTAGCCGGTGTATTTGTCCAGTCATTCGCCGCACAGGACGAAAGGCTTGTAAAATTCTGTGCAATGATCAGCAGCTCCTCCCCTGCCTTTTCATAATCTCCGCTGTCGGCATAGCACTTCGGAAAAAAACTGCGGATATGATTTTCGCAGAGCAGTATATCGGAATGCAGTGCATCAAACGTCTTGTAGCTGCGGAACTGTCTTTGCAGTTGCACCCACAATCTTGTCATTCTTTTCGCCGCCGTCAGTAAAGGCTTTTCGTCGTCGCTCCGTCTTTCTGTCTTCATCATTTCACACCGGTTTGTACATAATTATTGACTTGAAATCCTACAAAAAACGGTGTATAATTTTAGTGAAGAACATCAGGGCTACAAGTGAATTTTCAGAAAGAGGGCGTCACTATGAAAATCATCAGAAAAATAACGGCATTTGTCTGTGCTCTTTCTTTGCTGCCGTTCAATGCAGCATCGGTCAGTGCAGAAACGGATACGTCCTACCGGAAGCTTCAGGATTATGCGATCTTCAACGGCAGCGGAAATATCAACTGGTGCGGCGGTCAGAATCTGGAGGTCAGCAGTGCAAGGATCCCCGTCGATTCCAATGTTACCTGCGGCGGCATCTCCTCCCTGCGTGTCAATGTCACGGATTCCTCAACATGGTGGTCTGCCCGTCTTGTGGTAAGAAGCTGGATGTCCATAGATTTTTCACAGTATCAGCCGGAGGGATTTCTGGAATTCGACGTAAAGGGCAATGCCGGCAATGAGAAATTCCGTATCGGTTTTGCAGATCATACGGATGAGGATTCCACGACCGTCCCGATCAGCGAATACACAACAATCACAAGAGATTGGCAGCATATATCTATTCCGCTGTCCGATCTTGCGGCAGAGAATCCGGAGGTGGATTTCAGTGATATTACGCTTTTGTATCTGCAGAATGACGGAACGACGGATGCACAGAAATTCTGGATCACGAATATTGAGGTGACATCGCAGGGACTGGAAAAGGAATCTCCGCTGATCAAGGTCAATCAGGAAGGCTTTCTGACCGATTCTCAAAAGTATGCACTGGTTTCGTTCTATCCGGAATTGTACAGCATTGCAGAGGGTGACCATTTTTCGGTGTGCGATGCAGCAACCGGTGAGATCGTTTACAGCGGAACGCTGGAGCTTCTTTCGGAATTTGACCAGAGGGACAGCGGTGAGAAAGTGCTGAAGGCAGATTTTTCTGATCTGCATACAAACGGAACATACTATATTTCCGCCGCCGGCTCTGCTCCGTCCGTAAGCTTCTCCATCTCCGATGACGCCTACGATCATGCACTGACCGCTGCACAGAGATATTTCTACTACCAGCGTCAGGGAACTGCACTTCCGGAGGAATATGCCGGAATATTTGCAAGGGACGATCTGGGGCTTGATGATTCCGCTGTACCCTTTGCAAGCGGGAAATCCGGAACGGTTTCTGCCGGAAAGGGCTGGTTTGATGCGGGTGATTCCGGAAAATATGTCAATGTGGGTTCGACAGCGGTTTCCGCACTGCTCTGGGCATATGAGATGTATCCGCAGTGCTTTTCTGACACTGCACTGAATATTCCTGAAAGCGGAAATGGCATCCCCGATCTGCTCGATGAGGCGAGATGGGAGCTGGAATGGATCCTCACAATGCAGGATACGGAAAGCGGCGGCTTCTATCCAAGAATTCAGGGCGATGCAGGCGAGCGTATGATCATGGATAAAAACGGCTGTATTACGGATGATACCGCCTGTGCGGTTGGTGCTCTTGCGGAGGCGTATCTGGTATTCAAAGACTACGATCCGGATTTTGCCGAGACCTGTCTTACGGCAGCCGAAAAGGGATGGACATTCCTTGAGGAACATCCGGATAATATTGTCGGTTACGATGTCTATGTCGTTTCCGACGATACCGCCGACAGACTCTGGGCAGCAGGTGCCTTGTACCGTGTCAGTAAGATTACATCGTGCAGGGAGTATTTTGAGCAGAATTATACCGCCCTTGCAACGAAATTCGAGGACAGCTATGCAATGGGAAACAGATGGGGCGACAACTGGCAGACGGGCTGCTGGCATTATCTGCTGTCCGATAAACAGAATAAAACAGTTTCCGAATGGCTTGCAGATAAATTCGGGGCATGGCGTGAGATCATACTTACTACGAAATGGGAAAATAATATCTGGGGTGTGCCGCTGCATAAGGGCAACTATTTCAGAGGCATCACCGCAGAGATATGCAATATGGCAATGGGGCTTTCCGTAACGGACGAGATCCTCAACATCAACGACAGCCGCACAGCGGAATGCGGCATGACTTCCCTTTCGTGGCTTCTGGGAGCAAACCCGATGGGATTGAGCCTGGTATCGGGATGCGGTGACTACAGCATCCGGACGATCTACAGCCAAATCTACGAAAGTGACGGAATAGAGGCAATTCCCGATGGCTATATGCCCCAGGGGCCGAATTATACGGCGATGAAAAACTACTGCAGATTTGCAGCGAAATGCTACCTGGACAGCAACAATGACTGGGTGACGAATGAGCATACAGTTTACGGCAATGGTGTGCTTGTCTATCTGCTGGCACAAGCATCAAATGCATCCGAAGAGCTGCGTGGTGATGTCAATGCGGACGGGGTTTTCACTATTCTGGATGTGGCAGTGCTTCAGAAATACCTGCTTGCTGTTCCGGGTGCAACACTTGCAGACTGGAACGCCGGCGATCTGTGCAGGGATGACAGACTGGATGGATTTGATCTGGCATTTATGAAACGTGAATTGTTGAAAAAATGACATACGGATCAGCGATCTGCTGTTTTCGAAAGCAATAAAACCTATCGGCAGGTCATAACATAAAATTGAACGATCCCTCCTATGGCAAAACCATAGGAGGGATTTTCTGTTGAATCCAACGAAAAAGACTTTTTCGACAAAATCCGTGGTCGGCGTATTCCTACGCCGACCACGGAATGCATATATGCGTTATTTTTCCTTATTGAGGATTTCTAAGTCAAGCCTTGGCAGTATTCAGGATCTGCCCGTCCCCTAATAAGTATTCAGCGAGAAAATCCTGTTATTCATATATCAGGGTTACACTGACAAGTTTCATATTTCCCCAATAATTATAAATTGTCATTGCCGACTTCGGATTTGTAATCTTGATTCGGATGGTATGATCGGAGTTCAAGTCGGAATGACCGTAAGCATTTTGTTCTTCCCAGTAACCCATTACCAGACATCCTCCGAAACCGTAACCAACATCACCTTCCAACTGAAGTACAATTTCTTTTATAGAATTATAATTATAATTCGCCAATGAATAGTTTTCACCATATACTACATCCTTCAAAACTACTGTCGTGGTATTTTGAGTCGGTGCAGTTGTCGTAGTTGCAGTGGTTGTGGTGGTCGTCGTTGTCGTAGT
>JAZOBK010000219.1:0-4652 GCA_045595985.1 Oscillospiraceae bacterium | reverse complement strand
TTGCCAAGACCGTTGAGGATAACGCGCAACGGGTTCTTACGCACGCGGTTAGCCATCTCTGCAATCTTAATTGCGCCCTCTGCGGCTGCGAAAGACTCGTGACCTGCGAGGAATGCGAAACACTCTGTCTCATCCTCGAGGAGCATCTTACCGAGGTTACCGTGGCCGAGACCAACCTTTCTCTGGTCTGCAACAGAACCGGGTATGCAGAATGCCTGAAGACCTTCACCGATTGCAGCAGCAGCGTCAGCAGCTCTTGTGCAACCCTTCTTGATAGCAATAGCGCAACCTACTGTGTAAGCCCACTTTGCATTTTCAAAACAGATTGGCTGAATGCCTTCTGTGATTTTGTATGGATCAAAGCCTTTAGCTTTGCAGATTTCAGCACACTCTTCAATAGAGCCGATGCCGTATTTGTTAAGAACCTCGAGAATCTGTTTTTCTCTTCTGTTGTAGGATTCAAATAAAGCCATTGTTATACCTCCTTAGTCCTTTCTGGGGTCAACGATCTTAACAGCATCAGCAACTCTGCCGTACTGACCCTGTGCCTTCTCGAATGCAGTATTTGCATCGTCGCCAGCCTTGATGAAATCCATCATCTTGCCAAAGTTTACAAACTTGTAGCCGATGATCTCATTATCTTCGTTCAGTGCCAGACCTGTTACATAACCGTCAGTCATTTCGAGGTAGCGAGGACCCTTTGCCAGTGTACCATACATGGTACCAACCTGAGAACGCAGACCCTTACCGAGGTCTTCCAGACCTGCACCAACTACCAGACCGCCCTCGGAGAATGCACTCTGGGAACGACCGTATACGATCTGCAGGAACAGTTCTCTCATTGCTGTATTGATAGCATCGCATACGAGGTCGGTATTCAGAGCCTCGAGAACAGTTCTGCCGGGCAGAATCTCGGATGCCATAGCAGCAGAATGTGTCATACCGGAACATCCGATTGTTTCAACCAGAGCTTCCTGAATGATACCTTCCTTAACGTTCAGTGTCAGCTTGCAGGTACCCTGCTGCGGTGCACACCAGCCAATACCATGTGTAAAGCCGGAAATGTCCTTGATCTCCTTAGCCTTTACCCACTTTGCTTCCTCCGGAATCGGAGCAGCACCATGAGCTACGCCTTGTGCGATCGGGCACATTGTTTCAACTTCGTGAGAATAAATCATGAGAATAACTCCTTTCAAATAAGGCTATTTATGCCGCTTGATTCAGTGAATTTTCCATATAGGAAAACTTCCTGTCAGCACACATATACTATTATACATGATTTCCATACAGAAATCAAGTGGGGATTTGATATTTTTTTACTTTTTTCATATTTTTCAGATATGCAGCACTGTTTTTCGGCAAAAGCAACAGTTTTAAGAAAGCATATCATCGGAAGCTTTTATGACGGGATTCATATTTACTCGCAAGATACTGCATCCTCGGTCGATTATAACGCTGCAGCAGCACAAACAGCATATCATAGCACGCCGCTGTAAGGGATGTCAGAAAGAACACCCAGAATTCCCCGAATACAGGCACAACAAGAAGCGGTGCAAAGCTGAAAACAACAATGCTTTCATGCACAAGCTCAGATACGCACATAGTCTTTAAAATTTCCGATGCAGTGTGCTTTTTCAGAGAAAAATCATCGGGGTTGTAGGTAGGCATTGAAATCTTCCACTTCTGAATTTTCAAAACTGAATACAGCTTCGGTTCAAATTTCCTTTGCTTGAACCAGAAATGCTCTGTATTGATATTGCGGAGATGCAGAATGCCGCCGATTGCAAGGCGTATGGTAAAATGGTAGCAAATCGTTCCGAAGGTGATCGCAAGGGTCAGCAACAAAGGGAGAGACAGGGTGAGGTACAATGTGATGAAGATTGCCAAAAGAACTCCGCTGCCGATCGCCGCCGTCCACATCACGAGATGAAAAGTATTTGTTTTCTGTTTCATGGCATTACAGAAGAATACACATACTGTCGCCGAATGAGAAGAATCTGTACTTCTCCTCCACGGCGATTTTATACGCATTCATGGTATTTTCATAGCCCATGAATGCGGATACCAGCATAATGAGCGTACTTTCCGGCAGATGGAAATTCGTGATCAATCCGTCGATCACCTTGAATGTATAACCCGGATAAATGAAAATATCCGTATCGCCCTCACACTCTGTTAAGATTTCACCGCATCGCTGTGCAGCACTTTCCAGAGTACGGCAGGAAGTCGTTCCCACCGAAATGACACGGCTGCCGTTCGCTTTCGTTTGATTGATCAGATCTGCGGTTTCCTTGGGTAACATAAAATGCTCCGTGTGCATATGATGTTTCAGTATATCATCTTCCTTCACAGGACGAAATGTACCAAGTCCGACATGAAGCGTTACATAGGCGATGTTTACCCCCATTGCTCGGATCTCATCGAGCATTTCCTTGGTAAAGTGCAGTCCAGCCGTCGGTGCGGCGGCAGATCCGAGTTCACGGGAATATACTGTCTGATAGCGTTCTTTGTCCGCAAGTTTTTCGGTAATGTAGGGCGGCAGGGGCATCTGCCCGACATCCTCAAGGGCTGTGTAGAAATTTCCCTCACACTCAAACCGGACAATACGGTTGCCGTCTTCTTTGACTTCGAGAACTTCGGCAAAGAGGCGTCCGTTTCCGAAGGAAAAACGTGCACCAGGTTTACATTTCTTTCCGGGGCGGCAGATGATCTCCCAGATTTTATCGCCATGCTGCGACAACAAAAGAAATTCCACAAAGCTTCCTGTCCCCTCCTTTTCACCGTATAGGCGTGCGGGAAGTACACGGGAATCGTTAAGTACAAGCAGATCGCCGGATTTTAAAATGCTTGTCAAATCATAGAAATGCAAATGCTCACAGGCACCGGTTTCACGATTGACAGAGAGCATTCTGGATGAATTGCGTGGTTCAACCGGATGCTGGGCGATCAATTCTTCCGGCAGATCATAATAAAAATCAGATTTTTTCATGGTAACTCCTGTTTTTTTAAAATTTTTCTTGACAAATGCGTCGAGAAATGCTATTATAGTAGATAGGATAGAGGTGCGGCAGCGATGAGTAGCAGTTTGGAGGAGGCTCATTCCGTTGAATTTCTGCAAAAGGTAATGCCGCCGAAGTTGTAAGGCGTGAGCTGCCCTGCTTCTGGTGTTGTACTGAATAAGTGCCGCACTGTCATCATGCGTGATGGAGAGCTATCGGTGAATACACCAGTAATTCTATTATAACGCATGATGGACCGGTTTTCAACCGGTTTTTTCAATATCTTAAAATTTTTTTTTGAACGGATTGCCGTTCAAGGTAAGGAGTAGGTTTTATGAAACAGTACAATGTAGGTATTCTTGGTGCAACAGGTATGGTAGGTCAGCGTTTTGCTACCCTTCTGGAAAACCATCCGTGGTTCAATGTAAAGGTGCTCGCAGCATCTCCCAGAAGTGCTGGCAAAACATATGAAGAAGCTGTTGGCAGCCGTTGGGCAATGACAACTCCCATGCCTGAAAGCATGAAAAATATGATCATCCGTGATCTAAACACAGAGATCGAAGCAATTGCCGCAGAAGTGGATTTCGTTTTCTGTGCAGTGGATATGAAGAAGGATGAGATCAAAGCACTGGAAGAAGCTTATGCTAAGGCTGAATGCCCCGTGGTTTCCAACAATTCCGCTCATCGTTTTACTCCCGATGTTCCGATGGTAGTGCCGGAGATCAATCCCGAACATATCGAGATCATTGAATCCCAGAGAAAGCGTCTGGGTACAAAGAGAGGCTTTGTTGCCGTTAAGTCCAACTGCTCTATTCAGAGCTATGTTCCCGCACTGCATCCGCTGAAGAAATTCGGTCTGAAGAATGTACTGGCTTGTACTTATCAGGCAATTTCCGGTGCCGGCAAGACTTTTGAAACATGGCCGGAAATGATTGACAACCTGATTCCTTTCATCGGCGGCGAAGAAGAAAAGTCCGAGCAGGAGCCGCTGAAGGTTTGGGGTACCATGGAGAATGGTGAGATCGTAAAGGCGTCCACCCCCTCCATCACAACACAGTGTCTGCGTGTACCTGTTTCCGATGGTCATACAGCTGCTGTATTTGTATCCTTTGATCAGAAGCCTACAAAGGATGAGATTCTCGAGCTCTGGAAGAACTTTAAGGGCGTTCCGCAGGAACTGGAGCTTCCGAGTGCACCGAAGCAGTTCATTCACTATTTTGAGGAAGACAACAGACCGCAGGCTAATCTTGACAGAAATCTGGAAAAGGGTATGGCTGTTTCCGTTGGCCGTCTGCGTGAAGATACACAGTATGATTTTAAATTCGTTTGTCTGTCCCACAACACGCTGAGAGGTGCTGCAGGCGGCGGCGTACTGCTTGCTGAACTGCTTGCTGCCAAGGGTTATTTTGACTAATTGATTGCTTTTCTCTCTGAATCCCGAAAGTTCTGTGGATTCAGAGAGGATCAGATATTACCAACATAAAATATATCTGGAGGAAAAGTTATGAAGAATACTATCTTTACAGGTGCCGGCGTTGCAATTATTACTCCATTCAATCAGGATGGTTCGATAGATTACGATGGCCTCGGCACACTCATTGATTATCAGATCGAAAATAGCACGGATGCCATTGTTATCTGCGGTACAACGGG
>JAZOBK010000218.1:0-8701 GCA_045595985.1 Oscillospiraceae bacterium | reverse complement strand
CACATAAATCCGATCTCACAGGGAACGGTGATCGCACGGCAAAGATCCGCCAGAAATACGAATGAGCCTTTCAGGATGCTGACCAGCAGGATGGGATTTCCGTCGTAGGACGCATTGATCTCCTTTCCTGCCTTTTCTATCGCAGCAGCAATTTCTTCCTGCGTAATGAGAATACGCTTGATTCTGCTGCGATACACGTCAATGCTGCTTTTGTCTTCCATTTCCTATACCTCCGTTTACTTTTTTTGACCAAAATCATGCTATATACTGATTATATCACATATTTTTCCGGATGGCAATTGTTTTGAAAAAAAATATTTTTTTCTCTATCCGAAAGATGTCCATAAAAGTCGTCAAAATGCTGTGTGATTTTAGGAAGTTCGACAAAGTTCAGATTCTTTTGTACTCTATGATTGACAAAATACGAAAACACGGGTATACTTAAAATGTATGTAAAACGTCAGTAACTGAATGATGAGGTGTTTTTTATGAATATCTGGCATAGTATCAGCCCGAAGCGTATCAGTGCAGAGGATTTCGTAGCGGTCATTGAAATTCCCAAGGGTAGCAAGATCAAGTATGAGCTTGACAAGGAAACCGGATTGATCAAGCTCGACCGCATTCTGCACACATCCACCCATTATCCGGCAAATTACGGATTGATTCCCCGTACCTATGCTGATGACGAGGATCCGCTGGATGTTCTGCTGCTGTGTTCCGAAACGCTGTACCCCATGACGCTCGTTCGCTGTTATCCCATCGGTGTGATCCGCATGATCGACAGCGGCAGACACGACGATAAGATCATCGCCATTCCGTTCGATGATCCCAATTACAATATGTATCGTTCCATCAACGAGCTTCCGGCACATATTTTTGCGGAAATGACGCATTTCTTCAAGGTGTACAAGGAGCTGGAAAACAAAACCACCGCCGTTGACGAGGTGGAAGATGCGGATACCGCAAAGAGAATCATTGCTGCGGACATTGAGCATTATATTGAAAAGTTCTGTAAATAATCCATGCTGCGGATTAAGGCGGTCGCTGCCTTAATTGAAATATAATATCCAAGGAAGGAGTGCTTCCGTGCTGCACTGCGGAAGCAAAAAGAAGTATGAGTAAGAATGAAGTTCTGTTCAACCTCGAAACCAATGTTGCTCCCCTCGGCCTGATCGCCATGCAGAGTGCCCGTGAACTGGGTGATAAGATCAACGGCTATCTGGTGGACTGGGCACAGAAGGGCGGCTATGACTTTGAGAATTTTCTGGTAGAGAGCGAATGCCCCCGTTTTGCATCCGGCGACGGCAAGGGTCTGATCAAGTCGACCATCCGCGGCAAGGATCTGTACATCATCACCGATGTCGGCAACTACAGCTGCACCTACGAATACTTCGGCATGAAGAATGCCATGTCCCCGGATGATCACTATCAGGATCTCAAGCGTATTATTCAGGCTGCAAGCGGCAAGGCTTACAGAATCAACGTGATCATGCCCAATCTTTACGGCGGCAGACAGCATCGCCGCAATTACCGTGAGTCCCTTGACTGTGCGGTAGCACTGCAGGAGCTGCAGGCAATGGGCGTATCCAATATCGTGACATTTGATGCACATGATCCGAGAGTACATAACGCAGTTCCGCTGATGGGCTTTGACAATGTCATTCCTTCCTATCAGGTGCTCAAGACTATGTTCAAGTCCATTGAAGGGTTCCACGCAACCAAGGAAAACTTCATGGTAGTCAGCCCCGATGAAGGTGCACTGAACCGTAATATGTACTATGCATCCGTTCTGGGTGTGGACATGGGTATGTTCTACAAAAGACGTGACTATTCCAGAATCGTCAACGGCAGAAATCCGATCGTAGCACACGAATACCTCGGTAATTCTGTTGAGGGCAAGGATGTGTTCATTGCCGATGACATCATTTCCTCCGGCGAATCCGTTCTGGATATTGCTTACGAGCTGAAGAAGCGTAATGCAAAGAGAATTTTCGCATACGCTACCTACTCCATCTTTACAAATGGTCTGGAGAAGTTTGATCAGGCTTATCACGATGGATTTATCAGCGGCGTATTCGGCACAAACCTGACCTACCGTTCTTCGGAACTGCTCAAACGTGAATGGTTCCATGAGGTGGATGTGTCCAAGTACATTGCATACTTCATCGCTTCCCTGAATCACGATGTTTCTATCAGCACGGTAATTGACCCGCACGAGAAGATTCAGCAGCTGCTGGAAAAGTACAACTAAAATTAAAATTCAGTCACCCTCTGCTGCGGCAGAGGGTGTTTCTTTGCATTATGCCGATATTCGATTTGTAATTTTGTTGTTTTTTCATAAATTGGAAACATTATATCTGTTTTTCCTTGACAAATTATCCGTTTTCGTGTAAAATTAATGTATTCGTATGTTCGAATGAAAATTTAAACGTAAGACGGAAAACGATCATTCATGCACAAGATCCTGCAGGTTTTTCCGGCATTACAGAAAGGTGTGTATTCATGAGCAAACAAAAAAATGTGGCTGCTGAAAAGGGCGGTTTCGGATCGAAACTTGGTTTCGTTCTCGCTGCTGCTGGTTCTGCAGTAGGACTTGGAAACATCTGGCGTTTCCCGTATCTTGCCGCTCAATACGGCGGCGGTATCTTCCTGCTGGTGTACCTGATCCTTGCGATCACATTCGGCTTTACGCTGATGGTGACGGAGATCGGTATCGGACGTAAGACGGGCAAGAGCGTGATTGGTGCGTACAGCTCCGTCAACAAATTTTTTGCACCGCTGGGATGGCTGGCAGCGGCAGTTCCGGTCATCATTCTGCCTTACTACTGCGTTATTGGCGGCTGGGTACTCAAGTACATGACCGCATTCATTACCGGAAACGGTACAGCGGCGGCGGGTGATGGTTCGTACTTCAGCGGATTCATCGGACACGCAGCAGAGCCCACTGTATTCTTCTGCATCTACGTCGCTTTGACGGCGGTTGTTGTCATGCTGGGTGTTGACAAGGGTATCGAGCGTGTGAGCAAGATCATGATGCCCGTGCTGTTCATTCTGATCATTGGTATCGGCATCTATACACTTACGCTTCCCGGTGCGATTGACGGTCTGATTTATTATATCAAGCCCGATTTCAGTGCATTTTCCATTAAAACAGTCGTTGCCGCAATGGGTCAGATGTTCTACTCCATGTCTTTGGCAATGGGTATTATGATCACCTACGGTTCCTATATGAGAAAGGAAGATGATCTGGAAGGCTCTGTTCACAGCATCGAATTTTTCGATACGGCAGTGGCATTCCTTGCAGGTATGATCATCGTTCCGTCCGTGTTTGTATTCTCCGGCGGTGACGAATCCGCACTGAACTCCGGCCCGTCCTTGATGTTCATTACACTTCCGAATGTATTTGAATCCATGGTTGGTGGTCAGATCGTTGGTACTGCATTCTTCATTCTGGTTGCACTCGCTGCACTGACTTCCTCCATCTCCCTGATGGAAACGGTAGTATCCATCATCGTTGAAAAGTTCAAGGTAAAGAGAATTCCTGCCTGTGTGATCGTAATTGTGGTTACGCTCCTCGTGGGTATGCTCTCCGTACTCGGCTACAGCAACTGGAGCGAGGTAACGATATTCGGTTATCAGTTCCTTGATTTCTTTGATTTTATCAGCAACAATATCATGATGCCGATCGTGGCTCTGATGACCTGCATCCTGATCGCGTTTGTGGCAAAAACAAAGTTTGTCGAGGAAGAAGTAGAAGTGAACGGAAAGTTCAAGTCCAGACTTCTGTACAGAATCATGGTAAAGTATGTTTGCCCGATCTGTCTGCTGGCGATCCTGTTCTCCTCACTGTTTATGTCATTTTAAAACAAGACTTTCGCCCTGCCATATGGCAGGGCGAATTTTTATGCTCGGGGTTTGGTCAGATCATAGCTCTCCTCCACCATTCTGTGCACATCCGCATCGGGTATCGTGCCATCCAGAATGACGGAATTCCAATGGGTCTTGTTCATGTGGTAGGCAGGAATTACAGCATCGAACGCACTTCTCCAGAAGTGTGTCCACTGGGGATCGCATTTGAGATTCATCCAGATCTGACCATGCCTCTCAAAAATACACGCAAAAATCTTATTGTTCCCCCTATGTCGGATGACGCACCAGTTCGGGTCATGGAAGGGGTAGTCCTCATAAACGCCCGAGTAGGAAAGACAATGTGAAACGATCTCGGCTTTGGTTGTCATATTTGTACCTCCTGCAGCGATTGCTGTTTTCATTATACCACATACTGCCAAAAAAGAAAAGCAGTTCCGGAAATAATTTTCCGCCGTCAGGGCAATTGACAAGTATCCGGTAATACGCTATAATGGTAGGGACAATGATTCTGGGAGGAAACTGCAATGAAAATTGGTGTGGATTATTACCCCGAGCACTGGGATGAAAGCCTGTGGCAGAAGGATGTTGATCTGATGGCGGAAACGGGCGTCAAGGTCGTTCGCCTTGCGGAATTTGCGTGGGCAAAGCTTGAACCGAAGGAGGATTGCTTTGATTTTGACTGGCTGGACAGGATCGTAGAAATGCTCACGGAAAAGGGGATGGAGATCGTACTGTGTACGCCCACCAATTGTCCGCCCCAGTGGTTCTATGAGAAATACCCCGATGCCGTGCAGAGGGACGCCAACGGAAACCGTATTTCCATCGGCATTCGTGGACACCGATGCTACCGCAATCCTGCACTGCGTGAACGTGCCGCCATCATCATCGACAAGCTTACAAGTCGGTATGCGGAGCATCCGCAGGTCGCGGCATGGCAGATCGACAATGAACTGGAAGCCAATTTCTGCCGCTGTGATCGCTGCAGCGAGGGATTCCGTACATTCGTCAAGGAAACCTACGGTACGCTCAATGCCGTCAATGCCGCATACGGCAACAACGTCTGGAGCGGCAGTTATTCCGACTGGACGCAGGTAAAGCCGCCCATGGGAACGCATCCGCAGGGGTGGTACAATCCGGCATTGACGCTGGATTATCACCGCTTTGCAGCGGCAGACGCTGCGGAATATGTGCAGTTTCAGATAGGCTGTACCCGCAGAAACTGTCCCGAAATTCCGATCACGACCAACACATGGTTCTGCGAAAACCATGTGAATTTCCATGAGCTGTTTAAAGAACTTGATTTTGTTTCCTACGATAATTACCCGACAACGCAGATTCCGCAGAATACTGAGGAGCTGTATTCGCACGCATTCCATCTGGATTTCATGCGTGGCATCAAACGACGGAATTTCTGGATCATGGAGCAGCTGAGCGGTGCAACGGGCAGCTGGGCACCCATGAGCAGAACCCCTGCCCCCGGTATGCTGAAGGGCTATTCGCTGCAGGCGTTTGCACACGGAGCGGACACTGTGATACATTTTCGCTGGCGTACAGCGGTGACGGGGGCGGAAATGTTCTGGCATGGGCTGATCGACCACAGCGGCGTTGCGGGCAGACGCTTTGCGGAATTCCGTTCGCTCTGCGAAACGGCAGACACGCTGCAGGAAATCGCAGGATCGGAATACCGATCCGATGTCGCCATTCTGTACGACTATGACAATGCGGCAGCATTGCGGATTCAGCCGCAGACGGAGGGATTTCACTATCTCCAGCAGCTTAAATACTGGCACGATGCCTGTCTGCGTTTTGGCGTGAACACGGATATTATCAGTAGGCATGAGGATCTGTCGGCGTACAAGATCGTCATTGCCCCTGCAATGTTCATCACGGATGTGGAAATTACGGAGAAGCTGCGTACATTTGCCGAACAGGGCGGCACGGTCATCCTCGGCACACGCAGCGGCGTGAAGGATGCCAACAACAACTGTATCATGGCACAGCTCCCCACGGTGTTTGCGGAAATGTGCGGCTGCCATGCGGAGGAATATGATTCCATCGGGTGTGCGGATGAGGAAATTGAACTGTTCGGGGAAACTTTCCGCATCACCCAGTGGTGCGACATTCTGGAAACTACAACAGCGGAATCCCTCGGCACCTACACGCAGAATTTCTACAAGGGGAAAACCGCTGTCTGCCGCAATTCCTTCGGAAATGGTACGGTCTACTATTTCGGAACGGTCGGCGAACGCAGGCTCTACCACAGGCTCATGGAGGAGGTTTTCGCAGAAAGCGATATTCCCCATGTGAATGGACTTCCGCTCGGTGTGGAGCTGACCGTGCGTACATCGGAAGCATCCGAGTTCCTGTTCCTGTTCAACAACACCGACAGGGTGCAGGAGTTTACTGTTTACAGCAGGGAACACCGCCTGCAGCCGTTTGAAATGAAGATTGAAACGTATTGAGGAAGAGAGAAAATGCACTGGACAAACACCTACAAAAAAGCCGTCACCTTCAGCTATGATGGCGGCAACGAGCAGGATGTACGGCTCGTGGAAATTCTGAACCGCTACGGCATGAAGTGTACCTTTAATCTCAACAGCGGAATTGATAGAGTGTCGGGTTCATGGAAATACAAGGATATATGGGTGCATCGGCTGAACTTGCCCGAATGTACGGAGCTTTACAGGGGGCACGAGATCGCCGTGCACGGCAGCAGGCATTTGTGCCTGACGGAGCTTTCCCGAGAGGAGATCCGTGCGGAGATTTTAGAGGATAGGTCGGAGCTGACACGCATTTTCGGAAAAAGCCCCATAGGCATGGCGTATGCCTACGGGGCGTATAACGATTTGGTTTTGGAGGAAATACGGGCGGCAGGACTTCGTTATGCCCGCACCACCCACAGTACGCACAGCTTTGCCGTGAAGGATGATCTGCTGGAATTCGGGGCTACCTGCCACCATGACGATGAGGCTTTGTTCGATCTTGCAAAGCAATTCCTCGAAAGCGAAACGGACGCACCGCAGATCTTCTCCGTCTGGGGACACAGCTATGAATTTGACGGGAATCGCAACTGGGACAGGATCGAACGGCTTTGTGAGATGCTCGCTGGAAAGCAGGATGTGTTTTATGGGACGAATGGGGAGGTTTTGGTGTAAAATGGAGGATAAATCAGAATTTATCCGTGTACCTATAATCTATTGTATCATTGCCGTCAAAATCGAGCAGTTCTTTATTATTATGTTCATCAGGTGTAAAACTGCAATACTGATTGTTTTCATCTTCAATCAGTATTCTACCGCAGCAAACACATTGAAATATAGATTTTATTCTGATATAACTACCAATATTGACTCTGAAAGTCATAGCTAATGCTTCTCTGTTTTTGACAGGTGATTCAATTACTTCATCTGTTAAATCAAGCAACTTAAAGTATCCTTTATCAGAGATAATTCTGCCTTTATAGGAAATATTATCCGTGTTATCGTGTATAATATTGCCACACTTACATCTTATCCACATAGTTTTCTCCTATAATCCCCATTTATCGTATCAACCCCTCCGGCACTTCCTCTGCCATCCGCTTGTAAGCCGCCTGACTTGGATGGAGATGGTCGCCGCTGTCATAGCCCTCGCCGAATGCGGCGGGGTGCTGCGGATCGCACACAGCCCTGTCAAAATCAATGCAGCCGTCCGCTTCGTCCGTGGTACGCATCCAGTCGTTAACCGCACAACGGAGTTCATCACGGAAATCCGCATAGGTACGCCACCCCTCAATGGGTAGGAGCGTGCCGAGGTAGACCTTCAGCCCGTATTCCCTTGCCTTGCGGATATAGGCACGCAGTCCCTCGATCATTTCCTCCGCAGTGGGCAGATCGCTCCACGGGCGGAAGGGATTGACCTCCTCACCGACGGGGTGGATAATATCATTGATGCCGTGCTGGATGATCACCGTGTCCGCACCTGAAACGAGGCATTCCCTCGGGAAACGTGTATCGCCCTTGAGTCCGTAGGAGTCATAGGTGATGTTGTCATATTGACGGAGAATGCGGGTGCCGCTTGCCGCCTTGCGGATGATGGAGGTCTTTCCGCCCGAAAGCTCAAGTGTGCGGAGTATGAGATAATCCGGCCATGCCTGTGCGGTGATAGAATCGCCGTAGCAGATGACAGCATGGCTGTCATGGCTTGCGGCAATCTCAATATCGCTGAGGAAATACACCCAGTTGGTTTTCTTGGACACATCCATCGGAAGTGCGGGGGATGCGGCATGATCGCCGATGGCAAAGTATCCGCCCGACAGCGGCCCTGTAATATGTACAGCCGAACGCAGCTCCGTGAAATCGGCAAAATACAGGCTGACTGCAATCGTTTCGCCCGCTGTCACGGAGAAATCTACCGCATCGCTCCGCAGGCGTTTCCCTGCGGGAATGGTCGTGGAGGATTCTCCCCCGAAGGTCAGTGCAGTAACGGTTTCTTCGCAAACGTCCGAGCCGCATGAGGATCTTGCGACATAGGCAGAGGTAATTCTCACCGCCTCCGTACCGCAGAAATTATCAAGCGTAATGCGAAGTGCAGAGCCGGAAAGCAGCATTTTCACAGGATAACGCAGCGTCAGATTTTTGCCGTAATTTTCGGGACGGCGTTCATTGATGGAAATGGCATTGCCCCAGGCGGCAACCCATTTGTTGTTTTGTTCAGTCATGGGGAGTCCTCTTTCTTTTCGTAATTACCCGCTCATCCTAATCCCCACAACTCGAATGGACAAAAGACTGTGAAGTAGTATGAGTCTTCCAAAAACTATAAATTCTCTTGAGTTTTCCCCCGCCGAAGGCGG
>JAZOBK010000217.1:0-3438 GCA_045595985.1 Oscillospiraceae bacterium | reverse complement strand
CTGGGTATTTGTCTGGGTATGCAGATGCTTTTATCAAAGAGTTATGAATTTGAAGAATGCGTGGGCCTGAACCTCATCGAAGGGGAAGTTGACCGCATTGGTGCCCCCGACCTCATCATTCCCCACATGGGCTGGAACAAGCTCGAGATCCAGAATGACTGCCCTCTGCTGCGGAATCTTGGGGATGCACCGTTCGTTTACTTTGTGCATTCGTATGCTGCAAAGTGCGAGGACAAAGATCTTGCCGCCTGGTGTGAATACGGCGGCAAAGTCCCTGCAATGGTCTGGGACGGAATGAATGTCTACGGTGCACAGTTCCATCCGGAAAAGAGCGGGGAAGTGGGATTGCAGATTCTGAAGAATTTTGGGGATTTGTAATTTGTGACGGATGAATCAACCGGGGTGAAGGAGTCAACTATGGCTTTTGATTTTAAAAAAGAATATAAAAAATTCTATATGCCAAAGAATAAACCTGAAATTGTAAATGTGCCGAAAGCAAATTATATTGCTGTAAGAGGAAAAGGCAATCCAAATGAAGAAGGCGGTGCATATCAGCAAGCAATCAGTATTCTGTATGCAGTAGCCTATACTTTAAAAATGAGCTACAAAACAGAATATCAAATTGAAGGTTTTTTTGAATATGTTGTACCACCTCTTGAAGGTTTTTGGTGGCAGGATAATATAGAAGGAGTTGACTACTCTGATAAATCCGCTTTTAATTGGATCTCTGTTATTCGTTTACCGGATTTTATTTCAAAAGCAGATTTTGATTGGGCGGTAAAAACAGCTTCCAAAAAGAAAAAGATTGATTGTTCATCAGCCGAATATCTGACTATTGATGAAGGCTTGTGCGTTCAAATCTTGCATTTGGGTTCTTTTGATGATGAGCCTGCAACAGTTGCGTTGATGGACGATTACATCAAACAAAACGGATATGCTAATGATATGAATGCAGATAGATTACATCACGAAATTTATTTATCTGACGCAAGAAAGATTTCTCCTGATAAGTGGAAAACTGTCATTAGACATCCGATCAGAAAAGCCTAACGTTTTACATTCACCATATATTCGAAAGGAAAAACTATGATTATTTTACCCGCAATTGACATCAAGGACGGCAACTGTGTCCGTCTTGTCCGTGGTGACTACGGCACTGCCCACAAGGTTGCCGAGGACTATATGCAGACCGCAAAGAGCTTCATCGAAGCCGGTGCAGAATGGATCCACATGGTCGATCTTGACGGTGCAAAGGATGCAAAGCCCGTCAATACCGATATTTTTCTGGATGTGGCAAAAAATACTTCTCTGAAAGTAGAAGTCGGCGGCGGCATCCGCACCATGGAAACGATGGAATACTACCTCACAAATGGCGTATCCAGAGTTATCCTCGGCTCGGTTGCCCTCAAAAATCCCGCCCTCGTCGAAGAAGCTGTCAAGGCATACGGCGAACGTGTGGCAGTAGGAATCGACGCAATGAACGGCTTTGTTGCCGTGGAAGGGTGGCTGGATTCCTCCACCGTGGACTATATTTCCCTTGCCAAGGAAATGGAAAAAATGGGCGTTAAGACCATCATTTTCACCGATATTTCCAAGGACGGCACACTCAGTGGTGTGAATCAGGAGCAGCTCTCCGCACTCCATGATGCGGTCGGATGTAATATCATCGCAAGCGGCGGCGTACATACCATGGAGGATATTCGTGCCTGTCAGAAAATGGGACTTTACGGCACCATCTGTGGCAAGTCTATTTATCAGGGCACACTGTCCCTTGCCGAGGCTGTTTCATACACAAAGGAGGGCTAATATGCTTGCAAAACGAATCATTCCCTGTCTTGACGTGCGTAACGGCAAGGTTGTGAAGGGCGTTAACTTTGAGGGCATCCGTGAGGTCGGCGATCCCGTGGAATGTGCTGCAGAATACAATAAGCAGGGTGCGGACGAAATCGTATTCTATGATATTACAGCATCCCACGAGGGACGCGGCGTGATGCTCGATGTTGTGCGTGAAACCGCAAAGCGTGTGTTTGTTCCGCTGACTGTCGGTGGCGGCATTAAGACGGTGGACGACATCCGTGAAACGCTTCGTGCAGGTGCGGACAAGGTTTCCGTCAATTCTCAGGCGGTGCAGAATCCGCAGCTCATCAAGGACGGTGCGGATATTTTCGGCAGCCAGTGCATTTGCGTCGGTATCGACGCCAAGAAAACCCCTGCCGGAAATTGGACGGTTTACATCAACGGCGGCAGAATTGATATGCAGATGGATCTGCTCGACTGGGTAAAGAAGGTCGAACAGCTTGGAGCAGGTGAGATCTGCCTCAATTCCATTGATACCGATGGCGTGAAGGGCGGCTTTGACCTGCCCATGCTCAAGGCTGTCGTCGATGCCGTGAACATCCCCGTCATTGCCAGCGGCGGTGCGGGAAAGCTTGGAGATTTTGCAGAGGCTTTCCTGAAAACTGATTGTTCCGCAGCTCTTGCGGCATCCCTGTTCCATTTCAAGGAACTGACCGTTGGTCAGGTCAAGGACGACTGCCGCAGTAAGGGTATTATTGTAAGATAATCTATTTCGCCCGCATTTGCGGGCGAAATCACTATACAGAAAAGAGGAAAAAAACAATGATCGAAGTAAATTTCAACGACCTTGACAAATACTTTGCAAAGGCAGACCTCATCCCCGCCATTGCCGTGGATGCAGAAACGAAAGCGGTGCTGATGCTTGCTTACATGAACCGTGAGAGTCTGCAAAAAACGCTGGAAACCGGCTACACATGGTACTGGAGCCGTTCTCGTCAGGAACTCTGGAACAAAGGGGCAACCAGCGGTCATCTCCAGAAGATTGTGTCCATTTTCAGCGATTGCGACGATGATACACTGTTGGTTTTCGTGAACCAGACAGGCCCTGCCTGTCATACAGGTTCTTATAGCTGTTTCTTTAAGCAGATTTACGGAGAAGAAGTATAATTGTACTGCTCGCACAATGCCGCATAAACCATGAATGAAACATTTCAAAGGTGCAGTCACAAATTCCCCATTCCCCGAATATGATGTAACAAAGGGACACTGCAATCCCTTATCACACCATAGGAGGGCTATTATGAGTGAATATATGCAGAGCGGCTGCGGCGGCGATGCTGTACCGATCAAGGTCAACCGTATTTTCGACAGCTGCAGTGACAGGGATTGTCTTTCCAATATGCCTGTCATTCTCGACAGCGGTGAGCTTCCGTCTAACATCCATCTGGTAAAATCGAAATGCGTTCGTGTAGCGGATGTTTCCATGCGACTGGAACCCGTTCCGTTCAACCGTGGTTTCTATAATATTGATCTGACCTTTACATTCCGTGTGGAACTGCTTGGATATTCGCATGGTACCGAGCAGCCGCAGCTTCTGACAGGAACGCGCTATGCCAGCAAGAGCGTGTTTCTGGACGGCAG
>JAZOBK010000216.1:0-2481 GCA_045595985.1 Oscillospiraceae bacterium | reverse complement strand
CCATGCATAACCAGAATACGGATAAACCTCTGTTAAAAAAGAAATTTCTCTTGCACAATTCGGGATTCCTTTTTTTGCCAGTGCAGTTGTATTCGGGAGCTGAATGGTATCATCAAAAATATCATGGGAGGGTGGGGAAACAGTGAAGTTCTTTTGCTGGTCGTCTAAGAATTCCCATGTTCCCTCAAGTGAAAGGTACGATGTCATGAACTTTGAATCCTTTCTATAAAACAGGCATAGCCCGATTCTGCTTATGCAGAATCAGGCTAATACATTGTTTCAATTATGTTATTTTTCGCACGCAGCAAAGTAGCGATTGAGTGCACTGAACAGAGCGTAAACGGAAGAATCCGAAATATCCTGCTTCTGTCCAACACCCCAGTAAACCTTGCCGTCCGCCATTTCAATACCGACATAGGATACCGCATCGGACTTAGAAGAAACCGTCAAAGCGTGCTCCGTATATACCTTGATGGTATAGTCAATACCGAGGAACTTTTTCACTGCATTGCTTACCGCATCCAGACGGCCATTGCCGGAAGCATGAACAGTCTGTTCTTCGCCGTTCATAGAGCAGGTTACCAGTGCCTGAATACCGTCCTTCTGAACATAATGTACTTCCTTGTATTCCAGCGGAGCAGAAATATTCACATAGGTCTCACGGAAAATATCATGTACTTCCGTCGGCTGCAGCTCTCTGTGACCACGATCGGAGATACCCTTGACAATGTAGCCGAATTCCTCACGCATTGCCTTGGGCAGATCCAGTCCGAACTGCGTTTCCAGCAGATAACCGATGCCGCCCTTACCGGACTGGCTGTTGATACGAATAACATCTGCTTCGTAAACTCTGCCGACATCCGTCGGGTCGATCGGGAGATAGGGAACTGTCCAGTGTTCGCAGTTCTTTTCCTCACGCCAATGCATACCCTTGGCAATGGCATCCTGATGAGAACCGCTGAATGCCGCAAACACGAGCTGACCGCTGTACGGCTGACGCTCGTATACGTGCATACGTGTCACACGCTCATAAACCTCTGTGATTTCGGGCAGATTTGTGAAATCCAGTTCGGGATCCACACCCTGTGAGAACATATTCATGCCCAGCGTTACAATATCCACATTACCGGTACGCTCACCGTTGCCGAATAATGTGCCTTCAATACGGTCTGCACCTGCAAGCAATCCCATTTCACTGTCAGCAACCGCACATCCACGGTCGTTGTGCGGATGCAGGGAGATCAGCAGATTTTCTCTGCGATTCAGATGGTCGCACATATATTCAACCTGATTTGCGTAAACATGGGGCATGGAGTGGGAAACAGTAACAGGCAGGTTGATGATTACCTTATCATTTTCCGTCGGCTGCCAGATGTCAATGACAGCATTGCAGATCTCTGCGGCAAATTCAGGCTCCGTGCCAGTAAAGCTTTCGGGAGAGTATTCAAACTGGAAATTACCGGGGGTCTTTTCACGATATTCCTTGCAGAGCTTTGCACCGAATACCGCAATGTCAATGATCTCCTGCTTGCTTCTGCGGAACACCTGCTCACGCTGTGCGAGAGAGGTAGAGTTGTACAGATGTACGATTGCGTGCTTGCAGCCTCTCAATGCTTCAAATGTTTTGGCGATAATATGCTCTCTCGACTGCGTCAGAACCTGGATCTTCACATCATCGGGAATCAGATTCTGCTCGATCAAAGCACGGCAGAATTCATACTCCGTATCGGAAGCGGCAGGGAAACCGACTTCAATTTCCTTAAAACCAACCTTGACCAGCATTTTGAAAAATTCCAGCTTTTCTTCCAGACTCATCGGGATGATCAGTGCCTGATTTCCGTCACGCAGGTCAACGCTGCACCATGCAGGGGCCTTTTCAATATAGGTCTTCTGTGTCCACCGCATCGGGGGATTCTGCACATCAAAATACTGTCTTGTGTACTTCTCAAAATTTTTCATTTTAAAACCGCCTTTCAATCAGAATTTTTGGAACGGCATAAAAAAACTCTTTCATGCCGCATCGACATAAAAGAGACGAAGGCAAACTCCGTGGTACCACTCTTTTTGACGTAAAAAACGCCCACTCTGCTGTATCCGTAAAAGAATACATTTCTCTGTAACGGGAGTACCCGTATGTCTCTACTCAAAGTTCAAGACATCTGCTCGGGGAGGAGCTATCACACAGTCCACACACCGTTTTCCACCAACCAACGGCTCTCTGAAGTCAGGCATCTGCGTCTTTTATCCCTTCATCGCATTTGTTATATCAAGTATACTATATTTTTAAAAATTTGTCAAGTGATTTTCTGTTTTTTTCAAGGAAAACTATTTCACCCCGATTTCTCACTTAAGATTATAAATAAATGACAACAGAGAAGAGAAAATGATTTTCGCATCCATCATAAAATAACAAATATGGGTGTTGAAAATTGTTAAATTTATCAAAAATCAAATGCCCCCTTGATTTTAATTATATGAAGT
>JAZOBK010000215.1:0-4002 GCA_045595985.1 Oscillospiraceae bacterium | reverse complement strand
GAATGTCAGGTTGTCAATATAGGTGCTGCTTGCATTCTGGATGCCCCATCTCATGATCTGGAGGTTGGCTTCTTCCATAGTGCTGTTCCAGTTCTTGCCTGCGGATGCCAGCAGGAACTTGAATTCTACGGTGTAAACGTCAGAACGCTCCAGTGCATATTCCTGAATGTTGGAAGCGGAGAAGTCGGAGAATCCGTACCACTTTTCGTCAGCAGCAATCGTACCGCCGCCGCCGCCGATCCAGCCGGGAACTCTCATGTTTGTGCCGTCGTCACCAACGAGCAGTTCGCCCTCTGCCTTTGCACAGATGTCGAACTTCATGGAGCTTACCTTTTCCAGATCCTCGGGAGCGAGCAGCTTATGCACCTGAATGATGAGCTTCTGAACAATGGTGCCGACATTGTCAGCATTGGTTGTGGCATCGGAGAATCTTAACATAGCATTACCGTCAATTGTTTCAATGGACAGAGTGCCGTCAGCGGACTGATCATCGTCGCAGACGATCACAGCAAAATCAAATCTGCCGTCATCAAATGTAACTGCATTCGGATCAGCTTCCGGGAAAGCTGCGTTGGTGGGAACGGTTTCTTCTTCTGTTTCCTGTTCGGTCACTTCTTCAGCGGGAACAGTGGTTGCTTCGGTTGGTGCATTCGTAGTGTCCGTGGAATTAGTGCTTTCTGTGCCGCCATTGCAGGCTGTCATGGAGAGCAGCATTGCGGTCAGCAGGGGGAGAATCCATCTTTTTTTCATAATTCATTACCTCTTTTTTATTGAAAAATGCCCCCGTTTTTCAGAGGGCATTTTCGTTAATACTGTTAAAAACGGCTCTTACTTTCTCTTTCTGGAAACCAGAGCAACTGCACCTGCAATTGTCAGACCAGCCAGTGCTACAGCGATACCTGTGCTGTCGCCGGTAGCTGCATTGCCTGTTGTGCCGGCAGCTGTTGTTGTTGTACCGGCAGCTGTTGTTGTACCGGCAGCTGTTGTTGTGTCAGCAGCTGTTGTTGTTGCGGGAGCTTCTGTTGTGGGAGCCTCTGTTGTAGGAGCCTCTGTCGGAGCATCCTCAACACCTGTCTTGATGGAATCAAGCTTGATGTTCAGACCGGATTCTTCAAGACTCTGACCGTACTGGTAGAAGTTGATGTTTGTGCCGATCAGCAGGCAGTCGATCTGCTCGCCATCGCTGGGCAGATCCCAAACGATTGTGTACTGACCGTCGCCGTTGATTGCAACAGGCTCATTGCCAACCTCGCCGGGCTTGAAGGACTGAGAACCTGCGATGCTGCCGCATACGAAAGCCTGATAAGCTTCTGTAGGATTACCAGCCTCATCCTTGTTGGTGTTGTTCTCGCCCAGACCGCTGATAGTGAAGGTAATTGTTACGTTGTCAGTTACAGCAGTTACCTTCTCAATGTCCTTAACGTTGTTGCCCCACTCGTTGAAAATATTCAGACGAATGGAAACACCGTCATCCATAACAGCAAGAGCACCCTCGGAAGGACCGTTGTAGGGGATCTCTGTCACTGCTGCACTTGCAGTCATTGCTGCGAAAGAGAATGCAGAAAGAGCAACTGCAGTCATTGTAGCGATCATATTCTTCATCTTCATAGTGATCTACTCCTTTTTGTAAAAAATTTGGAATGATGACTCCGCAGCAGCAAATGCCGCTGCATGACATTTGACAGTTATCCCGTCAAATACTACTTTCATTATACCACACTGAATGTGGAATGTCTATTGAAAATATCAATAAATTTTGTAGGATATTTTTAGGTATTTTTCATACTTTCTGACTAACAAAACAGAAAGATGTACGCAATTTTTCGCACTTTTTATCATTTTTCTGTCGGGTTCTGCCGGCACATCACAGCGACTGTATCCATACCGTAATGCCGCATCAGGGAAAGCCACGGTTTTGTCAGACGTTCGCCGCTGACAGCAATGGGAACTGCCGGCGGACAGGGAACCTGCACAGGGCCGCAGATGCGTCCCTCAGCCTGCTCCAAGGGCAGCATTTCCCATGCGGAAAGTGCCGCTGTCCGCATATCGCAGGCGGCTTCCATCGGCGGCGGAAGCTCGGGTGTCCGCTTGGGCGGCTCTGGCGTGCATTGTGATAATGCGTGGTAAAGCCCGTCGAACTCCTTCTCCGTCATGACGGGGGAGAGGAGCAGCACCAGAAAGCCGGAATCCTCATATTCGCATTCCACATTCAGCCTGCGGAGCTGTGCGGCAAGATCGTTTCCGTCAGCAGTGATCGTCAGGTGCAGCGGCTCCGTGCCGACGAAGGTGTATCGGCTTGCGAGTTTTCGGCGAAGCTCCTTTGCAAGAGCCGCACAGCGGCGGATCTCCTCACGCCCTTGTGATTCCAGATATGCCGTGCAGCTTTCAAGGGACTGCATGATCAGATAGGAGGGGCTGGTCGAGCCAAAAAGCTGCATATGCCGCTTCATGTCCGATGCATCCGCAGCATTGCGGCAGTGCAGAACGGCGGCACCTGTCAGTGCGGGGAGCATTTTGTGTGCGGAATCACAGCAGAAATCCGCACCAAGAGCGATTGGATGTCGATTATCCGACAAAAAAGCCAGATGTGCACCGTGGGCGTTGTCCACGAGCAGCGGAGCGTCGTATGAATGACTGATTGCCGCAAGGCTTGCAATATCCTGCTGATTCCCCAGATAATCGGGGGAGGTGACGTACACGCAGGGCTTTTCCCCCGCATCCACCGCTGCCTGCAATGCCTCTCGGAAATCTTCTACTGCATATTCGCCGGAGATCACGCCGCCGCTTCTCGGAAATACCCATCGCACCGAAAGTCCCAGAAGAATGCAGGCATTCAGAAATGCCCGATGTACCGTTCTTGCAGCAATGACCGTGCGTCCCTGTGAACGCATATGGGCGAGCATCGCCTGAATGCACAGCGTCGAGCCGCCCGCACTCCAGCAGCACGCACCGCTGCCGTAGATTTCCGCTGTGCGGCGTTCTGCGTCCAGCAGAATGCCGTCCGCTTCAAACAGGCTGTCCGCACCGTAGATCTCCGTAATGTCCCATGCGTAAAAATCCGAAGCTGCGGGGATTTCTCCCACCGCACGTCCCTTATGTCCCGGCATATGTGCACGAATGGAATTTTGCAGACGGTAGTGCTCCAGATAGTCCGTCAGCGGCATTTTTTGTTTTTTCGGGTTCATTTTTTCACCACCTTGACAAAATCTAATTTTTGTGTTAGAATATAAACAGAACATATGTTCTTATTTGGGTTTTCGTAAGAACAATGTTCTCTTTTCCGCTCAAAAGGAGGAACAAATGTTCTGCAAGCGGAAACCATACGGAAGAATCGGGGAACGGCACAACAGAAAAGGGGGAATGCATATGCTGACGAGAGTATCGGAGCAGGCACTGGAATTTAACAGGCAGTTCATACAGGATATGCTGGGGTCGGCGAAGGACAACCGGCATCATCTGGCACTTGCCCGAAAGGCACTGCACGAGGTGATCGAAGAGGAGCTGACGGACCGTCAGAAGGAGATCCTGCTGATGTATTATTTTGAGCAGCGAAAAATGGGGGAGATCGGTGAAATTTTGGGTATCAGCAAATCCACGGTATCCCGCACAATGGGGCGTGCCAAACGCCGCATTTACAAACATATGCGGTTTTATTTTGATTACATGAATTTTCAGCTGACGGAGGATTGAGGGTAAAAAGAAAGCACCCCATAATGGAGTACTTTCAAATGCGTCTGCCTGCGTGGGCTCCACGTTGTCAAGATTAAGCGATTTATATCATAGTACTTTCCGATTTTCCAACTGCCGATAGCGATGATTCCGCTTGCGAAGCAAAGGAATCATGCGGTAAACCGCACCATTTCGCAAAACGAGAAAGTGCCCCATAATGGAGTACTTTCAAATGCGTCTGCCTGCGTGGGCTCCACGTTGTCAAGATTAAGCGATTTATATCATAGTACTTTCCGATTTTCCAACTGCCGATAGCGATGATTCCGCTTGCGA
>JAZOBK010000214.1:0-3626 GCA_045595985.1 Oscillospiraceae bacterium | reverse complement strand
GCTACGATCCGACTTCGTCCTTTGCCGCCAGACGCTCCACCGTTTCCTCACCGTGGATATAGTCGATTTTTCCTGCATTCTCCGCAAGGTATGCATCCAGCACATTCTGGAGGCTGCCCACTGCAAGATTGGAGGAGGGCTTGTGAATATACAATGTCTTTCTCTCGCCGTTCTGTACAACAGTCACGGGCTGGTCGGATTCACTTTCGGACAGAGCAAGCTGTGCTGTCAGAACATCCATCAGCTTTGCGGTATCCGTATTCTCGATAATGCGGTGAATCGCCTCAAACTGCAGTGCGTCGCTGTGGAGGTTCACGATCTCCACAAGGGCATATCTTGCAGGATGATCGGAGAAATCCACGTCAGGGTTTTCCTGCTTCAATGCTTCATAGCAAGCCTTTGCCGTTGCAAGGGAGTGGTTGCCGTCACCCATCGCAAACTGCAGCTCACGATTTTCCTCACGCTCCAGAAGGGCAGAAAGTGCCGTCTGGAATGCCGCCTGCTCGGCTTCGCCCATGAGATAGCCGTCAATGCTTCCGCCGCCGCTCATCAGCTGTGTGCTGTAGAGCTTCTGCATGGCATCCTTTGCCGCAGTGCAGCTGCCGATGGCAGCATCCTGCGGATCGTCGATCAGGATCATGATATGGGGCAGCTCCAGCTCTGCCTGTGCACGCACACGCATTCTCGGAGGAATACGCTCCAGAACGGTCGCCTCTGTTGCACGGACGGGGGACGTGCTTCCTTTATTATAATCATACGCTTCAAGGTCGATCTTGCCGATCACACCGGCTCTTAACACGCCGTTGCCCTGAATACGTTCCACATACACCATTGCATTCTCATAAGTACGCAGCACGCCGCTCTCCAGACATTTCTGCATATTGGAACGGATGGCACAAATGCGTTCTTCCACATCCGGCTCCTCCAGATACACCTCCGGCAGGATCAGATTCAGCGTAGAGGGTGCGTCGCCAACCTCCGCTGCAGCCTGTTCCCAGTACGAAGGATCACCTGTAAACTGATCGCACGCAATGACGCTCCACTTTGCGGCATCCGTCACACTGAAATCCGGCAGAAGAATATCTGCCGCTGTAAAAATTGTCTGCATCATCATAACTCACCTTTCCAAATACAAACGGTAAAACCGACATTCGTTACTTTGTGTCAAATCCTTACCATAATTTGTAATCAGTATAACACATTTTTAACCAAATGTCAATTGCATATTTCAAAATCCCCTGTATTTCGTCAAAAACACTGAAAAAAGGTTTGTTATTGAAATGTAACCTCCTGTTCATTTACTTTACTGCGTATTCTATGGTATACTTAGATAAATGGGCAGGTGTATGCTTTTTCAAGCCATAGCTGTCATACACCCGTACCCCCATTGCATACATAATATTTGCTGTCGGTCAGAACCGACGGCACACATCGGGGAATTGTTCGGGATAGTTTTTATAAATCTCATCCCTTTATCATACGCAGAAAGGAATGAACAGCTTGTCAGATCAGAAGGATCTCAATCAGGATGCCGTACAGGCTCCTGCAGCTGAGGATAAGGATAAATTGGAACGGATGAACCGCATTCGTGAGTCGCTTTCACAGGCGAATGAGGAATCCGATCCGAACAATACGGATCTGCCGAAGCCTGCCGCTTCCCACACACAGCTTCTGGACGTTTCGGTGGAGGACAATCCGCCCACAATCGAGGAAGATTCAGAAGCCACCCGTGCAAGAAAGGTGGCACAGATCCGTGAGGCTCTTTCCATGGTGGACAGAACACCCCCGCCACAGCCGCAGCCTGCCAAGAAAAACGCACTGCCCCCGCTTCGCAAAAGGGGGACAAAGAGTGCGATCGTCAAGAATGCTGCTGCTGAAACCGTAGTCGCACCGCAGAAACCGCAGACTGCACCGAAACCCAAGGCAGCACAGGCTGCACCGCAGGCACAGAAACCTGCCGCAAAGCCCCAAAATGCTGCAAAGCCCCAGAATGCTGCAAAGCCCCAGAATGCCGCTTCATCGCAGAAATCCGCAGCACCAACGGCTGTCAAGCAGCCGCTGCCGGCACTTCGAAAGGCAGGTGCTCCAAAGACTGCTGTGCCGGTCAAGGGTGAAGCTACACCCGCAATGAAGCCTGCCAAACCCGCACCGACAGCAAAACCGGCTGCAAAGCCCGTTAAGGAAAAGACTGCCGCTGCACCGAAAAAGCCGCTTCCCATCGGGAAGATCGCTGCAATTCTGGGTGGTTCGCTCGGCGGATCGCTCCTGATCGCTTATATCATCATGGCGATCGTATACAGCAACAAATTCCTGCCGAACACCTACATCAACAAGCTTGCCGTCGGCGGTATGAGCAAACAGGAAGCCCATGACGCACTGATGGAGGAGGCAGAGGTTGCCGATCTGGAACTGATTACATCGGAAGGCGAAACTGTGGTATTCCCGGCTTCCGAATACGACGCTTACTATTCACTGGAGCTTGAAAAGCTTGATGAAGCGTTCTCCGAAAACAGCATTCTCTGGATCCGCAAGCTGTTTGCGGAATCCAGCTACACGGTGGAATACGACATCAATTATGATGATAAAGTCATGCAGCTCATGTTTGAACGCTACGGCTGGGGCAGTGATCCCTCAAAGGACGCCTACATAGAAATGAATCCGGAAACACAGCTGTATGAGATCGTTCCGGAAACCATCGGCGATAAGTTTGACAAGAGCGTACTGACCGCTTATGTGGGCGAAGAACTTAGAACAGGCAATTTCTCGATTGACATCGTGGAATCCGGCAGTTATGATAATTATCTGGCGAATATCAAGGCAGAGGATCTGACGGAGCATCTGGAGCTTTGCAACAAGTATGCAAAATGTGCCATTACCTTTGATTTCTCCGACCGCAAGGAGGTTCTTGACGGTGCAACCATTGCATCGTGGGTATACTATTCGGAGGATGGAAAGACCGCCTTCAACCGTGCCTCCGTTGAAGAATTTGTCGCAGCAATGGCGGATAAATATGATACCTACGGAAGATCCCGTACTTTCCGTTCCACACTTGATGGTGTCATTACCGTTCCGTGGACAAAAACCAGTATCTACGGCTGGCAGATCGACCAGGAGGCGACAACGGAACAGATTCTGGAGCTGCTCGAACAGGGCGAATCCGTAAAGGTTCAGCCCAAATACACCGACTGGGGTTATGGATTCACCCGTGATACCAATGACATCGGCGGGACTTACATCGAAATCGACATTTCCGCACAGCACATCTGGTATTACAAGAACGGTATCATCAACATGGAAGCCGACTGCGTCACCGGTACGGAAACCGACCGTTCCCGCAGAACGCCCCGCGGTATCTTCCAGATCTGGTCGCACGACAGCCCCAGAAAGCTCGGTACCATGGCAACACATGGCTACGAGGTATGGGTGGATTACTGGATGCCCATTGATTACACCGGTATCGGACTGCATGATATGAAGAGCCGTGGTGCATTCGGCGGCAGCATCTATATGTACAACGGTTCACACGGATGCATCAACCTTCCCTTTAAATTTGTCAAGAATCTGTTTAATACCGCTGTCAACGGTACACCGGTTATTGTACACGATTAATGTGATTCCTCAGAACG
>JAZOBK010000213.1:0-7632 GCA_045595985.1 Oscillospiraceae bacterium | reverse complement strand
CCAGATCGAATGCGTTCAGATAGTCATCCTCGCAGAAATCGCCTGCCTTCCAGTTTGCAAGCTTTGCATCGGGGGATGCCAGCAGCCATTTCTGGAGCAGTACCACATCCAAAACATCGAACTTTCCATCCATGTTGAGATCACCTTGAACGACAGTGTTTTCGGAAACCGCAAGTGCGATGTAGCAGACATTGTTGCCGTTGCCGCCATTCGTGCCAAGTGTGAAAGTTTCGCCCTTTTTCAGCTCCGTCTTGTAGACTCTCAGAACAAGCTCGTTGTCAAGCAGGATGGATTCCTCCGTGTCGGTAAGTGCCGAGAACCACGACGGAAGTCCCATTTCTACTACTCTCGTATCGGTTGCGATGTACAGCGTCATGTCATCGCCTGCGGTGAATGTGCCGAGATTATTGGCATACATTTTGGAATCGCACGCTGTTCTGATCGCTTCAGCACCGAGCAGTTCCTCCGGAACGGAAGCAGTGTTGATCTCACGATCACCGAATACGGAGGAGCCAACTCCGAAATCATCGTATACCGACCAGTCGGAACGGTTTTCACCGTCATACACGATCGGCTCGGTGAACAGTCTGCCGCCCTCAATGGGTTCTATACGGGTCTTGATTCCGAAATCACCCGAAACCCGGAAACAGTCGAGATAGAGTGAGCTTGGCAGTGCGGAATTTGCAATGAATTCGATCTTGTTATCGCCTGTATTCAGCGTAATGGGGATGGTAACGGTCTTCCATGTGCTGTAGGAGGTGGTGTTTGGCAGGGAAAGTGTTTCCACCTTTTCACCGTTCACATACAGGTCAACATTATTTATATCCGCAACGGAGGAATACCGCAGCGTCAGGTCAAATGTACCAGCCTTAGCAGTGTTGACATAATCTCTTGCAGCGGCACTGTCCTTTGTGCCGAATTTCATAAAGCCCATGCCCCAGCAGCCTGTTACATCGCTTCTGCAGGCATTGGTCACATTCTCTTCAATGTTCTTTCTGTCAAAGTACTCTGCTTCGTACTGACGAACACCGTCATAGGATTCTGGGAAATCAGGAGCAGATGGGTTTGCCTCACGGAATGCTGTCTGACGGCCTGTTTCGTTTCCTGCACAGGATACGCTGATGTCAATCGGGCCGTTATGCTTTACAGTCATGGTGAATGTGCCGTCGGCGTAGGAGGTCGTCACCTCGCTCGGCTGCTGACTGATGCCCCTGTCCTGCTGCAGTGTGATTGTCGGTTCGGATGCACAGCCGTGGATCTTGATCACATCAGTTTTCAGCGTTTTTGCATCATCCTCGTCATAGTTGCTGAGGTAAAAATCAATGTGATCCGAATACTCATTGATCAGGCCTGCACTGTAACGGGGGTATTTCAGCTCGATCTGCTTGCAGGTGTTGTACTTCAGATTCAGATAACCGCTTGCCTCCGAACCTGTTTTGTAAGGATTGTAGGTCACCCAGCTGTTTTCATTTCTGCCGGCATAGATATTTCCTGTATAATCCTGTGCATAAAGCTTGTTGAATTCATCCTGTTTTGCCTGAATGCTGTTCCATCTTGACGGGATCTGCGACTGCTTAATTTGAACGGGAATGGATTTTGCAAGATCGTCCGCCAGAGCATACACAACGGGAATGGTCTGATATCTGCCCGTGGACTTGAAGGGATTGTGGTTATCCTTCAGATTTCCGTCATTTTCGGCACGGTAAAGACCTTCAAACATACTCTTGTAGATACAGTATTTGTCATCGTTGCTGCCGCTGTTCACATCCTGAATGACTACAACCTTGGTTCTTTCGATGACCTCTTCCCTTGAAGGAATGCGGATTGAACCGTCGTTGAATTTTCTGTAGATGTCGAGAACTGTATTCTGGTACTGATCATAGAAGGACCAGTTTCTAATCTCGTAGCCCTCCTGATCACGCTGGATCCAGTTCTCCTTGATGCAGTCCGCCCAGATAAGCTCCGGACCGTCGATAACAGTCATGCCATTTTGCACCATACGTTCCAGAAGTACGGGTACGGAGGTCACGAGTCTGTACTGATCCTTTGTCTGTGCGTCCAGATCGCCGCCGACCCAGGGATAATCCGACCAGCCCGTATCATCCCAGCGGACACCGAAGTTTCCACAGTAACCGGAAATATATGCACCGTAAACTTCACTTTCCACTGCTGCGATATAGCTGGTCTGCGTATACTTTTCCTCAAGGATGAGGTTTTGGGCGTAGGTGCGTGCTGCCTTTTCCCAGTTGGAATTGGTTTTCAGCATTGCAACGGGATTGAGCTGCGAACCCCACTGGTTTTCACACCAGCTGATATCGAGATAGCCGCCGTATTTGTTGCAGAGCTTGAGCAGTGCGGAGAAGTGATCGTATCTCTGCTGATATGTTACGGGGAAATCCTGTGAAGCAAATCCCCAGAACTGTTCGCAATAGTTGTAACCAAGGAAGTTCGGATACTCACGGAAAAATTCACCGAAGATGGTATTGTCAAGGTCGTCAGTTGCCTTGTAATCGGGGAAGTGGCACTGTCCGCCGCTGGCTGGCTGGATCATCGTCCATACACCCTTGTCCGCACAAGCCTTCATCCATGATCTTGCCGTTTCGACACCGTCCTGCACCATGAGCCACTTATGTTCCGTGCTGCTCCAGTTGATGGAGAGGGAGATATTGAACACCACATAGGGCAGTACGTCCTCGGGAACAAGCTCAATGATCTTTTCGGGATCGGCGTAGTTCCATGAATCAATGTGGATGATCCACATTGGTGATTCGTTCGACAGGACACGTCTGAAATTACCGGCTGCCTCTGCAGTCATAGGCTCCATCTCCAGTGTGATGGCAGTGTCCGTTCCTGTCAGGGAAGTGGGAATGCTGCTCGGGATCATTCCCGTAAGCATACTTAACGCTGTCACAGACGAAAGCAATGCCGCACATAGTTTTTTTAGTTTCATAACCTTACTCCTTTACATGAAATCTGGTCGTAATGGAAGCATATCCAAGCACGACCATTATTGACAAATTTTACCCACGGTTTAATTATAACAGTTTTTCGTATATTGTCAACCAATAAATTGCAGAAAGAGGTGGACGTTTTGGATGTTTTGCCATAAAAAGAATGGATTCCCTTACCCTTGGACAGCCGTTCTCAATAGTTTTGGCAAACAAGAGGTGGACTTTTTTGCAGACGTATGTCATCACAGAGTATGCATTATCGGCCTTTGTTTGCTGGATTAATAGTACACATAGATCAAATCCCGTTTCAAGGGATTTTGAAAGATTCTTCCTCGTTACAAACAACGACGAATTCCATACTACGATAGTTCAGATAACCCAGACTTTAGGAATTTCTGCCAGATATTCTGTTAATTTTTGCCAAAAGTTATGCTATAATGTATATTGGAGTATGCAAGGCCAGAACGCAACGTCCCTTTGACATGGACCGTAGTAACAGTGTCATCTGCTGTTCCCTGACACGCAGTATCAGGCCCATAACAGAAAGAAACACACAAAGAACACAGAGAACATCGGTCAGCCCAAACTCTGTAGCTGTCAAAAACCCCTGTGAGATGCCAAACTGCGGTACAACATCTTGTACTCTCTCATAAGCAACAGGAATGATCAGCGTACTACGGTAGAGGTAGGAATCCCTATCCACCTGAAACATACCGCTTGTGAGTTTTTTTGCCGAATCGTTGATGGAATCTAAATAGTCCGGATAAGATTTTGGGTGAGATTTGACTGCACGTTTATTGACAAGTCCAGATTGAGGTTGGAGGTTTCTTTGAAACCTGTAACCTTTTTTCTATTGAAAATGGCGGTGGGATGTGGTATAATATAGAAAATCGAACTGACCGATAAATCGGGAATTAATATAATTAGGCGGTGACAGAATGATACCTAAAAGCTGAATAAAGAAGATGAGATACGCATCATAGCTCCATCATGCAGTTTATCGAGAGTACGTTCCGATATATATGACAGTGTGCTTGCGTTTTTGCAGGATTTGGGCTTCAAAGTGACTTTTTCAAGGAATTGCAGAGAGATGAACGACTTTCAATCTTCATCTGCTCGTTCCCGTGTGGATGATCTACATGAAGCATTTGCTGATAAAAACGTCAAAGCAGTAATGGCTTGTATCGGTGGGTTTAACGCTAATGAGATATTACCATACCTCGACTATGAGTTAATCAAAGCCAATCCAAAGATACTCTGCGGATATTCGGATATAACCGTCTTGCTGAACGCTGTTTATGCAAAAACCGGTATAGTGACATACCATGCACCGCACCTTGCCGCACTTGGATTTCTTAATGAACGAGAGTATACTAAAAAGTATTTCTCGGATTGTATGATGTGTGAAAAGCCCTTTGTTGTCAAGCCTTCCGAAACTGCCCGAAATTATACGGTCATACAAGAGGGCAAATGTGACGGCAAAATTATAGGAGGCAAGCCGTGTACATTTGGCAAGATTTGCAATGCTCTGGGCGTGGATGTCATGGAACTTCTGGAAACCGAAAGCGAGGTGTAAAACGTGGAAAACAATAATTTGTGTAGGGTACCGGTACAGGCAAGGACAATATATGGAAGTAGCTGGGAAACGCTATGAAGTAGAAGAACATATTACCAGAGAAAGCAAGGAAATCCCGTTGCTCAAATTCAAGATGATGGATGATTGTAAATGGCAACTCGATTGCCTGAATGATCGCTTGGAGCATCCTGAAAAATACGAAGGTACTGAAGATGTGCAGGCAACCATTGAAATGCTGCGTAGCTGGCTTGCTGATCATGGGGTAATGGAGGGTGTTGCATGACAAACAAAGAAATTCTTGCACTCGTGGAAAGCCTTGTGCAGACATTCGGAACAGCGGAAGCGGCTTTGAAAGCTATACATGATGCGCCGATTCCCAGAAAGAAACGGTATGCAAAAAAGCAGCTTCTCAAATGGGTACGCACATACATTTATTTCATAAACCATCACAGGGGAGAATATAACACATGAAAATCAAGATTGCATTCACAGAAGCAGAAAAGCAGCAGGCTCAGGAAGTCGCCGCTGCAATCAGGGAGAAGCTTGAGCCGGATGCTTTTGTAAACGAGAAGCACAGCGACACGCACAAGCCGTATTTCCACACATACATTTCCACCAGAAATTCACGGGAAAATACTTGACATTTCCACGGGATTATGCTATAATTAAAGAAATAGAATAGGCACGAGTACCGCCGTTATATCGGTTAGTCATCAAGACACGGGAACAACTTTTTATAGTTGGCTCGTGTCTTTTTTATTATATTAGTCGTACTCTATGACGTTAAAGGAGGATTATTCATGAACGAAACAGAAAACAGAAGTAATCAGGCAGCATCTATAAAAGGCGAGGGGCGGCACTGCTTAGAATTTACCCTTGATTGATACCAAGAAATTGAATAATATTTCAGGTAAAATATGTTGTGCACTCCCGCAACCACACCACAAACGGCTGAATTAGCGAAAACAACGCAATTCAGCCGTTTTCTTTATTTTATAAAGATGGTTAAAACTGCAAATTTGCAGTAAAAAATGCAGATTTGCACCCCAAAATCATTAAAATCACACGAGTTGTCACATGAGTTATCACACGAGAAACGAGGATAACAGGGCGATTGGTTCCGGATTTTGAGGGGATTGTCACATGAATATTTGAAATTGAAAGAAGCGGAGCGAAAAAACGTTCTGCTTCTTCTGTTTATATCTTCAAAAACCCCTGCTTAAAAGCATCAGGGAAAATGAAATTTTTCTGCCCCCGCTTTGAACTCAACATAAATATGCTTATCATTAAGCTTAGTAATAACACCTTCACCGAAAACCTTATGCTTGACGGTTGCACCGATTTTAACCGTGGAAGAGCTGATGGAGCTTTTATACATCGGCAAAAACACCGCCTATCAGCCTATCAGCTCCTCAATTCCGGTGAAATCAGAGAGTTCCGCATTGGGATGGTGTGGAGCTTGTTCGTTCAGCAGCTGTATGAATAACGAGCAAACAACTTTTCACGGAATTTCTCAAAAAACATTGCAAAACCGTGGGGAAAGGTGTATAATGAAAGAAGCAGTACATGGACTGAAATATAGAACACGAGAAATCGTATGTTTCAATGAAAAGCAAAAACAGAAAGGAAGTACCATATGCAGATTTTCAAACGAACCCTGTCAACCCTGCTTGCCGCATGCCTGTGTACAGGCACGCTTGCAGGTGCATTTCCGCCGCAGGCAGCAAAGGCAGCTTCACCTGTTGTGAAGCACGACAACGGCATTGAAATGGCAGGCAGCTGCTCGCTCGGAAACATCCTTGCACAAGCTGTTGCCGACTCCTATGAAACGGGAGAAACAGAGGTGGAAGAATCGCTCACGTCAATTTCCTCCATCGACATGGAGTACGGCAAAGCCTATGTCACATTCATGACCGTATGCGATGCGTCACTTGTTGCGGCACTCTATGATGAAGCAACAGGTCAGATGATTGCTTCCGCATCGGCCGTGGTTTCTTCGGGTGACAGTGATGCTGTGCTTACGTTCGATACCATGCCGGAGGATTATTTTGTTGTCAAAGGGTACCTTGTTGATCCTGTAACACAGGCACCGCTTTCAAAAGTATATGAAAGCATGGCGTTTACAAAGGAGCAGCAGGAATTCTACGCAATGACGCCCGACGATTTTGACAGCGAGCGGGTGTTGATGCTCGATGATGCATCCAATGAGAATTTTGCCGTATTCAATGAGAATGTTCTGCTCCTCAAAAGTGACGGAGAATCCAACGTGATCGCATCCTCGGATGTGCAAAATGGCGTGTATACGATCGAACATGCGGATGAAACATTGCTGAATCTGAAATCCGGCGACATCTTCTCACTGGATTTCGGCGAGGAACTTCCGCTGCTGGTCTATGCGGATACTGTTACGGTTGACGAGGACACCGTAACCGTTACTGCAGGGGATGCACCGCTTGATGCGTATTTTGAATTCTTCAGGCTGGATTCCGGCTACTGCGAGCCGGATTATGCGACAGCAGGACTTGCAGATGGTGTCACCGTTGTGGAACGTGGACAGACGGCGAAGTCTTCCGCAAAGCTTGCAGGTGCATCCGATACTGCTGCGGGAGAGGAAAAGGACAAAATCGATTTCAATGTCAAAATGAAATACAGCGTGGACGGTGAAGGAAACGAGGTATTCACCATCACCGACGGCTTGACGATCAATCTGACGGAGTACAAGCTGGGTGAAATTTCGGAGGAACCGAGTTTCATTTCAAAGTCCGCCGAGGTCAAAGGAGATGCGAAGATTACCGGCAAGATCGACTGTGATATCTCAGCCAGACTGAAGCTGAATCTCAATAAGAATAACACCGGAAATACGTTTGTGTCGCTTGAAATGATCAACAAGATCTCACCGGATGTTTCGCTGTCGGGAAACCTCAGTGCGACAATGTCACTGCTGAAGGATAAGGACAAGCCGATTGAAATTCCGCTCAAGGCAGGTTTTAAACTCAAGGCAAAGCCTGAAATCAAAGTGGAAGGCAATGCGAAAATCGACCTGAACTACAGTGTTACAAAAACCATCGGATTTTCCTATGATGAAACAAGGGAAGACAAACTGAC
>JAZOBK010000212.1:0-5013 GCA_045595985.1 Oscillospiraceae bacterium | reverse complement strand
CTTGTCGCGGATGGTGCGGAGTCTTTCCCACGGATCTTCGTTGAGGAAGCGCATGCAGGAATCGAATGTTGCGCCGCCCCATGCTTCGAGAGAATGATAGCCGACTTTATCCATATCTTCCAGAATGGGAAGCATCTGTTCGGTGGTCATTCTGGTAGCGATCAGGGACTGGTGAGAGTCACGGAGAACGGTTTCAGTAATTTTTACCTTTGCCATAGTTTTATATTATTTTACGTTGCCGTAAAATCTTCCTTTCTTAGATTTAGAATGAATCGGCTGTTTAGCCCACTGTTGCCAGTGTATCGCCTGCGTTTACGGTTGCACCCTTCTGTACGGTAACGCTTGTAATCGTGCCATCGCAGGGAGCTACGATTTCATTCTCCATCTTCATTGCTTCCAGAATCATAATGCACTGACCCTTTGTAACGCTTGCACCATTTGCAACCTTTACATCCAGGATCGTGCCGGGCATCGGAGCGGATACCTTCTCGCCTGCACCTGCTGCTGCGGGAGCGGGAGCTGCTGCGGGAGCCGGAGCCGCCGCCGGAGCGGGAGCTGCTGCCGGAGCGGGAGCTGCTGCTACAGGAGCTGCACCTGCACCAAGTTCTTCTACTGCAACATCATATGCCTTGCCATTTACTGTTACGCTAAATCTTTTCATAGTATGTACCACCATTCATTATATTTTATCCGTTCACATCAATCAGAACGGGAGGTTGTTATGCTTTCTCGGCAGATTGGTCACACGCTTTTCAGCAAGCATTGCCAATGCACCTTCCAGAACACTTCGCAGCTCTGCTGCCTCTACGATCTCATCCACGCAGCCCTGCTGTGCAGCGGACATCGCAGATGCCAGTGTGTCCGTGTATTCCTTTGCAAGCTCTGCACGCTTTGCAGCGAGATTTTCTGCACCTGCGAGCTTATCATGCCACAGGAATTCCACTGCTGCTTCGGGAGCGAGCGGAGCAATATATGCGTCGCTCAGTGCATAGGTGAAATCCGCATTGCTGTACTTGCCTGCCATTGCCACGAATACGGGGCCAACTGCCTTGCCTGTTACAACAGCGATCTTCGGTGTCGTGGCTTCGGAATAGCTGCCTGCCAGTCTTGTCAGTGCCTTGACAGCACCTGCAAGCTCTGTATCAGAATTTCCCTCAAAGCCCAGTGTATCCACCAGTGTAATTACGGGAATTGTGAATGCGTCACAGGTACGAACAAATCTTGCAAGCTTTGCACAATCTGCTTCTGTCAGCTTGTCCCCTGTCTTGTTGGTTGCCGCAATTGCAACGGTGGAGCCTGCTACTGTTGCCAGTGCTGTGTAAGCTGCATCTGCATAATCCGCATACAGCTCAACCACGCTGCCGCCGTCTGCAATACTTTCCACGATGGACTTCAGATCCTTGCCCGCTGCGGCTGTCGGATCCTCGTATTCCATGCAGGGAACACTTGCCATATTGTTCACGGGGAGCATCTGCAGAAGTGCCTTTGCCTTTGCGATTGCCGCAGTATCGTCTTCCGCTGTGATTGCGGCAATACCATTCGCTGCGGCTGCTTTTGCACTGCCTGCACCCTTTTCAAAAGAGGGTGTCAGGAACAGCTCTGCATTCTCCGTCATCACTACGAAATCAAATGCACAAGCCATCATTGCTGCACTGCCTGCACAGGGACCTGCCACTACAGCGATCTGCGGAACTACGCCGGAAACAGATGAGATCTTGTTCATCAGCAGGCTGTAAGCATTCAGAGATGCTGCAGTACCGTCCATGAACGCACCGTTGGAATCAAAAATTCCCACAACGGGATCACCGGTTCTGGATGCAAGCTCATACACTCTGGCGATCTTTTCAGCCTGTGCACTTCCCACTGCACCGCTTTCCACGCTCTGATCCTGTGCGAATGCATAAGCCGTACTGCCGTTGACATAGCCATAGGCACAGACTACACCGGCAGGTGCGTTTTTTTCCATCACATAGGAACCAATTTCCTTATAAGAGCCTTCGTCAAATAATGCGGCAAGACGCACTCTTGCGGGACTGTTCAGGTTTTTTTCCATTTGCATATTATCGTTCCTTCCTAACATAGACTATATACATTATAATCATACTATTTTTTTTTGCTTTTTTCAAGTGTTTCGTTACGACTCCTTGCAACTTTTACAGTTATCCATAATTTCCGCAATATTTTCCAGCGAATTTTCGTCATTTTCCACAAATCGGAGAGAGCGGATTTTCTGCATCATTGCCATGTCCTTCAGTGAAAACACCGCACGGTTCAATCCACGCAGCAATCCCTTAAAAAGAACGGAACGAACCAGGCCATCACAAAGATACAGATCGCCGCCGTCATCAAGTGCATGGTTCACCACCGCCTCCGGCTCATAAGCATAAACAATATACCCCGTCACCTGTTCGCCCTCAAGTGCCTCTGTCAGAAAAAGCGGATATTCCGTTTGTATGCTGTCCATAACCTCACGATAGGACTCATGGTTTGTCTGCTCCAGAATTTTCAGCATAATTAATCCTTTCCGATGGCATTGCGGATGGCACGCAGCTCCTCCGCTGTCAGATCACGATAAGTACCGGGCTTGAGCATACCGAGCTTGATCGGGCCGATGGATGTTCTGCGAAGACGTGCGACTTCCAACCCTACTGCCTCGCACATACGGCGAATCTGGCGGTTTCTGCCTTCTTTGATCGTCATCTGCATCACCACTCTGCCGGGTTCCTTATTCAGAACCACGACGGTTGCAGGCAGCGTCTTTCTGCCGTCGAGCATCACGCCGTCGGAGAGCTGCACCAGCTGTTCATCCGAAACATCGGGACGCACAGTAACACGATAAGTCTTGGTCACATGGCGGCTCGGATGCATAATGCCGTTGGCAAAATTGCCGTCATTGGTCAGAAGCAGCAAGCCCTCGGAATTACGGTCAAGCCGTCCGATGGGATACACTCGTTCCTCCACATCCCCCAGAAGATCCATTACGCAGCGGCGTTCCAGCTCATCCGCCACCGTCGTCACATAGCCTCGGGGCTTGTTGAGCATGATATACCGCATGACCTTCTTCTTGGGAATGTTGACACGCTCGCCGTTCACGGTGATCAGATCCTTCGGGGAAGCCTTGTCACCGAGCTTGACGGGGCGGCCGTTCCGCTGCACTTTTCCTGCGGAGATCAATGCTTCCGCCTTGCGGCGTGAGCAATAGCCGGCATCCGCCAGTATTTTTTGTATTCTGATATTTGCCACAAACATCCTCCTTGTATTACAATTCTGTGATGACATATACAAGCTATGAAAACAGGCTTTTCACCCGATTCCAGATTTTCACAAACAGGTTTTCGGAAACCTGCACATCCTGCACTGCCGCATCCTCCGCAGCACAAAGCGGTACTGCGGCAATGAGGGTATCTTCATAATAATATTCCACTGTGCCGACTTCATCCCCTGCCGCAACCGGTGCATAGATGAAGGGGGCTTTCAGGATTTTGCAATTGACTGCGGAAACATCATCGTTCCACGCACCGACAGTAACTTGCTCCTGTACTGCAAGCGGGATCTGCTCCGCATTACCGCCGACCACCCTCTGTGTGAGATTTTCGGGGGATTTCAGTTCCGTGCAATGCACGGAAGCAAAGCCAAAATCGTACAGACGCATATGATCCTGCCAGTCATCCGGTGCATTGAGCGTCACGCATAGCAGCATCACGCCGTCACGCTCACAGGCGGATACCAGACAGCGTCCGGCTTCATCCGTAAATCCTGTTTTTACGCCGACCACGCCCTCATACATTCCCAGAAGCTTGTTGGTATTGTAAAGGGTACGTGCATAGGGCGGATGCCTGATATTCACGCTTGCCGAAGGCATCGAACAGATGTCACGGAATGTGGAATTCCGCATTGCCTCTCGAGTCAGCAATGCCATATCGAAAGCGGATGAACCATGCCCCGCCCCCTCAAGTCCCGAGGGCGTTGCAAATCGGGTATGCGTCATGCCAATCTGTTCCGCACGGGCATTCATCATGGCAATGAACGCAGGAATATCCCCTGCCACCGCCACTGCCGCCGCATTTGCCGCGTCGTTGCCCGAAGGCAGGAGCATACCATAGCAAAGGGCACGTTTGGTGACAATGTCATTTTCCTGCAATCCCATGGATGAACCCTCCACATGGATCGCTGCATTGTCCACACAGAATTCCTCGTCAAGATCACCGCTTTCGATGCACAAAAGCGTCGTCATGATCTTGGTCGTACTTGCCATGGACAGTTTTTCCTGTGCATTCTTTTCATACAGCACCCTGCCGGTTGCCGCCTCCATCAGAATGCAAGCTTTTGCGGAAACCTCCACGCCATGCACCGGCAATTCCACAACACCGGAAACCAGCAGACATACTGCCAGAAAAACACCTGTCATTCGCCGCATATCCATCCTCCATAAAACAGCATTTTCAATGCCATTCTATGCGGACAAATTGCAATTTATTCTACGATCTCCTCAGCTTCAACAGTTTCAGCCGCATCCTCTGCTTTCTTGTCCTTCTTCGGGATGAGTGCAGAGATCTTGTCGATAATTTCAGGGATCATGTTCAGTGCCACATTGCCCTTATCCGCACTCATGGACAGCTGCACAAGGCGTACATCCCCATTCTGAACGACCAGAAAGCCCACGGGCTTTACACTCATACCCGCACCTGCACCGCCTGCAAAATATTCCTTTGCGGTTCTTGTGGGCAGATCGGAGCCGCCGGATGCAAAACCCAGCGAAACCTTTGATACGGGAATCACAGTCGTACCGTCACCGCATTGAATCGGATCACCAATCATGGTATTGGCATCCACAACACTGCGGATTTTTTCCATGCTGATTCCCATAAAACCGTTGATTGCGTGTTCACTCATAGTATTCTCCTCCTGCGGCTGTGCCGCTTATAATCTCTATTCAGCCGGTCTGTACCGGATCGGTTCCTGTTAAATTCTTGGGTTCACGATTGCCTTATCCGCTTTTTTGCCTGCACGCCA
>JAZOBK010000211.1:0-6117 GCA_045595985.1 Oscillospiraceae bacterium | reverse complement strand
GTCTGCGTATTACGGACATGAGAAAGCGTCTGATCCGCAATCTGTCAAAGGGTTACAAGCAGCGTGTGGGCTTTGCACAGGCATTGCTGGGCAATCCGAAGATCCTCATTCTCGACGAACCGACGGTAGGTCTTGACCCGTCACAGGTCATTGAAGTCCGCAACCTGATTCTGGATCTGAAGAAGGATCACTCCATCATTTTCAGCTCCCACATTCTTGCGGAAGTCAGTGCTGTCTGCGAGCGTGTTGTCATTATCAACAAGGGCGAGATCATGGCGATCGACACCATTGAAAATCTCGAAAAAACACTGGTAGACAAGAATCTGCTCAGTCTGAAGGTAGAAGGCGACAAGGATAAAGTACAGCGTCTGATCAAAGATGTTCGCGGTGCAGGAACCATCTCGGATATTACATATATCAGCACAGGGCTGTATTCCTACAAGGTTGAAATCAAGGATGAGGGCGTTCGCAAAGAAATTCTCACTGCTCTCATTAACAATGACTGCAACGTCGTTGAAGTTTCCATGGCAAAGCTGAGTCTGGAACAGGTATTCCTCAAGCTCACATCACAGCAGACCAAAAAGCGTTCTACGCTGGAGGATATGCTTGCTGAAGAAACAGCTGAAGAATCTGCCGCATCCAATGACAAGAAAGAGGAGGAATAATAATGTTTGCATTATATAAAAAGGAACTGCAGTCATTCTTCTTTTCCCCCTTCGCCTATGTGCTGACTGCACTCTTCATGTTCATCTTTTCGCTGGGCTTCGCACTTCAGATCGGCGATCTGACCAGCAACACGCTGAAATTTTCATTCGCTAATATTTTTTACAACAACTTCTTTTATTTCATTTTTGTCATCCCGATCCTGACCATGCGTTCCTTTGCGGATGAACGCAGGGGCGGCACTGAAGTTCTGCTGATCTCCAGCCCCTTGAGCGTGTTCAAGATCGTACTTGCAAAATTTCTGTCGATCGCAACGGTATTCCTGTTCATGATGATTTCCACGCTGTTCTTCCCGATCGTCACAGCACTCAATGGTGAAGTAATGTGGTCATCCCTGATCTGTGCCTACATCGGATTCTATTTATGGGGTCTGGCTTGTATCGCACTGGGTATTCTGCTTTCATCCCTGACCGAATACGCCATCATCGCTGCGATTCTGGGTGAGATCATCATGGAAGGTCTTCTGTTCCTTGACAAATTTGCCCTGACTGCACTCGTCGGCAGCTCCCCTGTATTGGACTCCATTATAAAATGGTTCTCCATGCAGCATCGTTTCTTCTATTTCTCGCAGGGTATGTTCCGACTGGAAGACTTGATTTTCTTCCTCTCTGCAATTGCTGTTGTGCTGGCTTGGACAACCATTGCCATTGAAAAACGCCGCTGGAGCAGAGCTTAATCTTACGCCACACATATGAGAGGGGTTCTATCATGGAACAGAATGAAAAAAGAATCAAAAATATAAAGAACCGGAAATTCTCCACCTACGCCGCAATTCTGACGGTACTGGTGCTTGCGGTAGCAATTCCGGTAAATCTGCTGGGAAGCCGTCTGAACGTCATCTGGGACATGACGCCGGCAAAGATGTACCAGCTTTCCAAGACCACCACGTCCTATCTGGATACCTTGGAGGAGGAGGTTGATTTCTTCTTCCTGATGGACATGGATGATCTGGCAACGGATAATGACACCATCGCACTGTATTATTCATTGAAGCAGTACAGCGAATACGACTGTATTAATTTCGTGGATTTCAATCCGGATGAATCACCGGGAATCATCAATGAGCTCAATCCCGAAGGTAAAATGCAGCTTTCCAGAGGTGACATCGTGATCCGCAAAGGGAACACACTGAAACGTGTTCCTGCAAATACCATGTATGAATATCGGTATTCTACGGATGAGGAAGGCAACAAGTATGTGGAAGAAGCCTACTTCAAGGGCGAAAACCACATCACCGGTGCGATCGAAGCAGTCATTGTAGGCCGCACCTCCAAGGTGTATTTCCTGACAGGCCACGGTGAGAAAACGATTGAAAACGATTACACTGTATTCCGCACCAATCTTAACACCGCAAACTATGGTGTTGCGGAACTGAATCTGGCAACTGCCGAGGCAGTACCGGATGATGCTGCAATCGTCATTCTTGCTGCTCCCAAGGCAGACCTGAGCAATGACGAAACCAGAAAGCTGAATGCCTATCTCGACAAGGGCGGCAACGTTTCCTTCCTGATGTCGCCGAACAATGATGATGTGGTTTACAAGAATATTGAATCCATCATGGAAGATTTCGGCATCGGCATGGATTACGATATTGTTGCAGAAACCAATCCTTCCCTTTACATCGGCGACAAATACACCTATCAGGTTGCACTGGTTGCTTCCGATACTGAATACAATACGCATCTGACCGATGAACTGATCGAAATGACAAACAGCGGATATTACGCATTTATGCGTAACAGCCGAAGCTTCTTCCGCTACAGCACTCCCAAGGACACCACCCTGCAGACTGAAACGCTGATGCAGACGATCCAGACTAAGGATAACGAGGGCAACACCGTTTCCACTGCGATCGGTGAAGCCTACGGCGGCAAGGCAACGGAGGATATTACAGGCTCCGTATTGGATCTGGTTCTGTATTCCATGAGTCCCGCAAGAAATGACGCCAAGATTCTGGTGTTCGGCAATGCGGAATTCATTGACGACGTCAGTCTGCAGGACGATTATTCCCTCATTCCCGTGCATCTGATGCTTTCCACGATCACATGGATGTATGACAGTGACCTGGATCTGGATATGGGCATTGCAGACAAGGCAAAGGATTATGATTATATGAAGCTGAATTCCGAAACCGCTGCAACCGGCACTGTCGTTCTCTTCCTCGTAGTTCCTTTCATCGTTGCACTGATTGGTCTGGGCGTATGGCTCAAGAGGAGGTACTCATGAGTTCCAAGAAATTATTACGTCTGATCATCATTATGGTTGTCATACTGGCAGTCGCTGTCGGCGGTTATCTGATTGCGGACGGCATTATCAGCCGGAAAGAACAACAGGCTGCCGAAGAAAAGGCTTCCTTGCACCTGTTCAATTTTGATGCCAACGCCATTGATCAGGTCACACTTGACACAAAGGAAGGTTACTTTAAATTCGGAGTCGTGGACGGCGTCTGGTCGATCACGGAAACCGATTATCCGCACCATATTTCCCTTAATACTGCATACGTTTCAACTGTTTGCTCCTACATGAGCCAGCTGACAGCAACAACCAAATTTAGTGCCGACGAATCCAAACTTGAGGATTACGGTCTTACCGATCCCGTGGTGCTGACCTGCAGTGCAGGCAATACGAGCTACACGCTCCATATTGGCAACGCAACCCCGACACAGGAATACTTCTATGTTATGGTTCCCGGCAACGAAACGGTGTTCGGTATTGACTTTATGTACGGTTCACTGTTCTACGGTGATACGTCCTACCTCAAGAGTCCCTATCTGCTCAATCTTTCCGAAACCGAAATCGCAGAGGTTTCACTGGAACGAAAAAATACAACTGTATTTGATTTCGTGCTGAATGACGGAAAATGGCAGATGATTGCTCCGCTGCCGGAGGCAAGTATTGTTTCCTCCGACGTTGATTCCATGCTTACATCCCTGACTCGTCTGCAGCTTGACAGCTATATCGGACTGACAACAGAGGGACTTCAGCTTGCGGATTATGATCTGGCAAAGCCCTACGGCACACTGAGAATCAAAACCTCTGATGGCAAGGAAACGATCATTGACTTTGCAAAGCCCGATCCCAACGATGGTGTCAGCCACCTGTACTATCGCAATGAAAAGGAGATCGCTGCAATGCCTACAGGACAGCTTTCCTTCCTTGACACAGAAATGGCGGAATTTATCAATCCTAAGATTCTCTATCTGCTGTATGAGGAGGTTGCCTCACTGGATGCGACTGTGGATGGTATCGTATTCCGCATGGAAATGGACGCTGCATCCGGTGTACAGAAATTTGACGGCACGGACATCGGCACAATGGATTCCAATGCGGCATCCAATTTCCGACTGCTGTATGATTCCATTGCAAACCTTGAATTTGAAACGATCACACTCGACGCACAGGTGGATGTCACCGCAGAGCCTGCCGCCGTATTCCGCTATACAAAGACGGACGGCACGCAGACGGAGCTTTCCCTGCTCCCCATTGACGACACTACATATTGGGCTGTGGTTGACGGAAAAGCCACGGGCATGACCGTCAGACGCCGTTCCATCAGCGGCAGCACGGGCATTCTGAATTTCCATGAACGCATGGTGGATATGATTGCCGAAGCAGAATAATATAACAGAAAGCCCCGCCAACCGGCGGGGCTTTCCTATATTCAAAAATCCCCCTGTCAGAAACAGGGGGATTTTGCGGTTATTCTTACTATTTTCCTTATTTGCCAAGAACCTTCTTCACAGTTGCCACGATATTCTCTGCACACAAACCGAACTCCTTGAGCAGATCCACTGCAGGGCCGGAATGACCGAATTCATCGTTCACGCCGATTTTTGTCACGGGAACCGGATAATTCTCTGTCACGCAGTCAGCCACCGCACTGCCCAGACCGCCGATAATGCTGTGTTCTTCCACAGTCACGATTCTGCCGGTTTCCTTCGCAGCCTTGAGGATCAGTTCCTCATCCAGCGGCTTGATGGTATGGATGTTGATCACTCTTGCACTGATACCCTCTGCTGCAAGCTGCTCTGCAGCATCTGCCGCTTCGCCGACCATCAGTCCTGTTGCAACGATCGTAATATCCTCGCCATCACGAACGGTAATACCCTTGCCCAGTTCAAACTTGTAGGTTTCGGGATCGTTCAGGATGGGAGCTGCCAGTCTGCCGAATCGCATATATACGGGGCCGTTGTGCAGGATCGCTGCTTCCACGGCTGCCTTCGCCTCGACATCATCGGAGGGGCAGATCACTGTCATGCCGGGAATGGTACGCATCAGGGCAAGATCCTCATTGCACTGGTGTGTCGCACCGTCCTCACCAACGGAAATACCTGCGTGAGTTGCACCGATCTTTACGTTCAGACCGGGGTAACCGATGGAGTTGCGGACGATTTCAAATGCTCTGCCTACTACAAACATCGCAAAGGAGCTTGCAAACGGAATCATACCGGATGCTGCCAGACCTGCTGCAACACCCATCATATTTGCCTCTGCAATGCCGCAGTCAAAGAATCTCTCGGGACAAGCCTTCTTGAAAATGCCTGTCTTAGTTGCAGCCGCAAGGTCTGCGTCCAGAACAACAAGATTCTCGTATTTATCAGCCAGAGCTGCGAGTGCCTCGCCGTAGCTCTCTCTGGTTGCCTTCTTTTTTACATCAGCCATGATTACGCCTCCAATTCTGCCAGCTGCTGGCGAAGCTCTGCCATTGCCTGCTCATACTGTTCCGCATTCGGTGCTGCACCGTGCCACGAAACCTGATTTTCCATGAAGGATACACCCTTGCCCTTTGTGCTTTTCTGAATGATGGCAACGGGCTTTCCGGTGATGCTTTCCGCTTCATTGAACGCTCTTTCAATGTCATCAAAATCATGTGCGTCCATGATGATTACGTGCCAGCCGAATGCACGGAACTTCTCGTCGATCGGCTCGGGAGAACATACATCGGTGATCTTTCCGTCAATCTGCAGACCGTTGTTGTCCACAATGGCTGTCAGATTGTCAAGACCGTAATGTGCTGCAAACATGGCAGCTTCCCAAACCTGTCCCTCCTGAATCTCACCGTCACCGAGGATGGTATATACATGGTAGGGAGCAGATTTCAGCTTGCCTGCCAGAGCCATACCGCAAGCAGTGGAAATACCCTGACCGAGGGAACCGCTGGACATATCCACACCGTCAATGTGGATGCAGGGATGTCCCTGCAGCAGTGCACCGATATGACGCAGATGTGTCAGTTCCTCCTTATCAAAGAAACCACGCTCTGCCAGTGCAGAATACAGTGCAGGTGCACAATGGCCCTTGGACAGCACCAGTCTGTCACGGTCTTCCATATTCGGATTCTTCGGATCTACGTGCATTTTGGCAAAATACAGGTAGGTCAGCAAGTCGGATCGT
>JAZOBK010000210.1:0-2622 GCA_045595985.1 Oscillospiraceae bacterium | reverse complement strand
ATTTGAATATATCTTCCTTTTTTGCGAGATCGTCAGAAAATGCAGTCGCACCTCCTGATGCTGTTCCAAGCTTCAGAGCATATGAATAATCACCTGTTTCAAGACCTGCAATAAATCCTGCAACCATGGAATCTCCTGCTCCGACTGAATTACGAACGATTCCCCTGCAAGCACTGCAAATATGCCTTGTTCCGTTCTCATCAATCAATACAGCCCCGTTGCCTGCCATGGAAACAAGCACATTCAATGCTCCCATTTCCTTGAGTTCCATTGCATATGCAGTAATTTCTTCAATGTCATGCAATTCAACGCCGAACATATCACCCAGTTCATGATGATTGGGTTTTACAAGAAATGGATGATATTTTAGTACCCGAAATAATGCATCTCCCGAACAATCCACAACTACCCTTACGTTATTGCTAACGATTCGCTTGAGAATCTGTTCGTATATATCGCAAGACAATGTGCCGGGAATGCTTCCCGCAAGAACAATAGTATCACCATCCACAAGGGAATCAAGCTTCTGAAATAATTCCGCAATCTCTGATTCACTGATTGTAGGACCTTGTCCATTTAGTTCAGTCTCCTGTTTGGTTTGTATTTTTACATTGATACGAGAGAATCCGTTTTTTAGATGCACAAAATCGGTTGCTATCCCCTTTTCCTTGATACCTCTTTCAATTTCCGCCCCAGTAAAACCGGCAATAAATCCGGTCGCTGTCGAGGAAATCCCAAGTTCTTTTAGTACGACGGATACATTGATTCCTTTACCTCCGATGTGTACATCCTCTCCGCAGCTGCGATTTACTGTGCCGGATGTTAATTCATCAATGTGTACGACATAATCCAATGCCGGATTTAACGTTACAGTATATATCATGTAAATCCTCCTCTATTTAAGTACAGCTACATTATATCATAGTAAATTTAAAATCTCAAGTGGATTTGGATACGAAAATGTGAAATTAATAACAAAACACTTTCATCTCCATCCGAAAAGATTACAGAAAGATTACAGAAAGGTAACGGAAAACAATGGGTTTTGTTACAAAGTTACCAAACTTGTACCAAATTTCTTCTGCAAAGATGGTTGAATATTACTAAAAAATTTGTGTTCATCGCAAAATTGCTTGCTTTTTTTTGGGAATTATGGTATGATGTTAGCAACGCCAATGGATGAAAGGAGTGTTTTAATGCTTAAAAAATTATCTGCGATGCTTACAGTTGCAATTGTAACCGGCTGCTGTATAATTAACCTGAGCATGGCAAACATGATTACTGCTGAAGCGGCGTACACAGCAAACACAGAAACAGGAGCATCTGCAACAAGCGACCTGTCAATTGGTGACGTGGATTCTAACGGTTGTATTGATCCACTGGATGCAGTCGCCATTCTTTCCGAGGTTGCTTCCAAAGCCACAGGCGAGGGTAAAAACTTCACAGAGGAGTTTTCCATTTGTGCCGATGTAAATTTCGACGGCGATGTTAATGCCGGAGATGCTTCCATCGTTCTGGCCTTTTCCTCTTACTCAGGTGCGGGCGGTTCCGAAGTATTTGAAGCTTATCTGGAACAATTTAGACAGCCACACGAGGAACCCACAGAACCTGCTGCTCCGCAGGAACCTACCGGATTAACCGGAAATTTCGTTACTCTTACAGACGAAGAAACTACAATGCTTGCGGCACTTGTAACACTTGAGGTTGGTACCGAGGGTTATGAATGTCAGAAAGCCATTGCAAGTCTGGTTATTAACCGTATGCTGACATCGGGATCTACAGTTTCCGAAGTCATCTATGCAAAGAATCAGTTTTCTGTTGCAGGAAGGGTAGCATCCACAACACCCTCCGAGCAATGCATGAAGGCGGTCAATGAGGTACTGGAAACGGGTACTACTCTCCCGATTTATGTAACATTCTTCAGAAGCCGCTATTACCACAGTTGGGGTGATCAGGTTCCCTATACTGTTATGGATCATACTTATTTCAGTTATAGTAAGGCGTTAATGAATAAGTATGTTTCTAAGTAATCAATGGTTTGCAACTGAAAAACAGAAATGCTCCACATAGTGGAGCATTTCTGTTTTTTCTCATATGTAATCTCCCAGTTCCCTTCTCTGACTTTCTGTCAGAGAAATATAATGAAATTTCGAATGTTTTACAGATATTGCAAAAGTTCATCACGGACTCCATCCAGACGAACATCCGTAAATCCGAAATCCATTTCCTTGTAGCTCCATGCACAACGTGCAATGCCATACTTTTCAAACACGCTATGAATGGTTTTGTACCACTTGAGAGTGTCCTCAGGAGAAACACGATCAATGATACCGTATTCTCCGCAATAGAGAGTGGTGTTGTGATTCTTTGCTGCTTCAATGGCAGAGGCAAGCAATTTCTCGAAATAGTCAGGGGTAATGCCGCACTCATCAAACGCAAAGCGATCCTCTGGATGGAGCGTCGGTGCCCATGTTGCCCCCTGATGCGTGAATTCCAGCGGCTCATAGCAATGGAAGTTATACAGGGTTTTGTCATCATAGGGTGCATCCAGATCCTTGACAGCCGGTGCACTATTATTATTATAGCTGCCAACCAAAATGAGTATATCGGGTGCAATGGTAC
>JAZOBK010000209.1:0-6424 GCA_045595985.1 Oscillospiraceae bacterium | reverse complement strand
TGATTGTGATTGCATTTCCTAAAATTGAACTCACTGAAACAGCTTTAAAACTCGAAGGTATTGGAACAAAAAAGAAATTAGCAACTGTAAAAGACGGTATTAGTGTGACATGGGAATCAACAAATAACTCTGTGGCAACCGTGTCCCAAAATGGTACAGTAAAAACAGTCGGCTACGGTTCAGCATTGATTATCGCTAAAAGCACATATGGCAATATCGGCGTATGTGAAGTAAGTGCGAATAGCAATGTTATCGGTGATTGTAATAACGATGGAAATGTCAGTGCACTCGATGCAGCCGAACTCCTGATATATGTCGCAAAGTCCAGTGCGAATGGAAATAGCAATGCAGTCATTGATGACAATTTCTTGAAAAGATATGACGCCAACATGGATGGTAATATCAACACATTGGATGCGGCTGAAATTCTCATTTTCAGTGCGATGTCAAGTACAAAAAACTAATTTTTAAGCTGTAAATATTTCATATCATGGAATTCTACTTCTGATTTCTTACGTCTGTGACAAGAGAAATCAGAAGTAACTTTTTTACTGGAAACACTTGATTTTTGTTTATGAATATGGTATAATAATAAAGTGGATTGGAGAGTTGTCCGAGTGGTCGAAGGTGCGAAACTCGAAATTTCGTGTTCTCTAATAAAGAACCCAGGGTTCAAATCCCTGACTCTCCGCCAAAACAATGGTTCATGGAATAACTTCCATGAACCATTTGTGAACCACAAGAGTTGCACAAAATTGGCATTTCGTGCAACTTTATGAATAAGGACAGCAACTATATTTTATACACAAAAACAGCAGGAGTACTCTCCTGCTGTTTTCGTATCTATTTTATTATATTAGGATTCATCGGCAGATTGTTCCGAAATCTCCACATCAGCTTCAGTTGTTTTAGCAGATGTTTCTACAGTAGAAGCTTTCGTTGTTGTGGTTGTTTCCTTTACGGTGGTGGAGGTCTGCTTTGTAGCGGCAGTATCCTTTACTGTAGCTGATGTTTCCTTGGTTGTTGTTGTTTCTTTTTTTGTAGTTTCTTTTTTATTGGATTCAGTAGTTGTATGTGTAGTGGTTGTGGTAGATTCTTTGGTTGTCTGACTTGTTGTGGTTGTCGATATAGATTCTGTTGGCTCCGTAGTTTCCATCTGCGGAGGAATTTCGTCCGTTGTAGAGCAAATGTATGTAAACTTCGGTGATTTGAAGCCCATCACTGCACGGAACGAATTACCACGCACCGTTACCTTTCCGTCAATAATCACCTTATTGACATAACCGCCGTTGCCTTCTACGATGGTAATCCAGTTTTCGGGATTTGCAGACAGTTTGATGCCGTATGCATTTTCAAGCTTTCTGCGTAATTCTTCTACAGAATAGTAAATAACATCACCATAATGTGGATCATACAATTCATCGTAATCAGCAGAAACACTGCGAAGGTACGGAATATCTGCAACAAACACATCATAACAGTTTGCGGTGATGCCGCCGCTGGATGCATAGAACATTGTCATTGCATATTTCCCGTCATAATAGAGTGCTTCGCCAAGAACGGATGCACAAGCATCAATGATTTTCTGCGGAGGATTCTTTTTTCCCTTCAGATCGTGTGCGTCGTTCTTATGGTATTTCATATAAGAATAAATCGCAACAGCCTGTGCCTTGATGGCTTCTTCGTGCATATGTGCACCGATTTCAAGGTGAACAATTTCAGCCACCTGTTGTAACACATTACCCGGCACACCCTTTACGGTCACAATTTCCTTTTCTGCGGTACCGGTATTCATCAAAGTGGTTCCCGGATAATAATGGAACAAAATGTCCTGATAATCCCATCCGGCATACTTAGCATAGAAATTTGCACCGTTCTGGCTCAAACCTACACCATGCCCGTAGCCATAGGTTGTAAATGCAAAATAACCTTCTTCCACGCTGGAAACCGCTGAATCTGCTTTTCCATTAGAAACCACAGTATCATTTTTGTTCCCTTGAGCAATCAGAACGGCATCTTCCTCTGTTCCAATCACTTCACCATTTTCGTCCGTTATTTCAAATGTTGTCTCATTCAGACTATCTACTGCTTCATACTTTACAAGCGAAAAATTATCCGCATATTCCGTAAGATCAGCTTTCCACCAATTTGTCGGTGCGTAGACGTCTTCCTCAATTTCTGCAGTGTGAACAAGTGTCACACTGCTAAGGTTTTCTGATTCTGTTTCGGATTCCTCTGTTCCCGTTTCTGTTGATTCTCCGGCTGCTGTCATGATTTCAGTATCAGTTTCCGTCACTGTTTCTGCAATCAGAGTCTGCATCTGATAACCATTCGCCATCAGAAGAGCAGCAAGAGCCACTGCAAGGTGTTTCTTCGGTATTCGAATCTTCATCATATAAACTCCATCTTGCCGATTGCTCGGTTTTATTTCCTCGGATGAGGATTTTGACTGTTTCTCAATTGTCTCCGGTTTCTGTTTCTTCGGTCGTTTCGGTGGACTCATCAGGAAGTCTTGCAAGATTTTCAGCATTCTCACCTTCTCTCAACTTTCTTGCGATCACCAAAAAGCGGGTGTCATCCGCATCGGAATAGCAAGTGGACAAAGTCAGCAGCTGATCGCCGTACTGCACGTCAACATCTATGTCAACCAGATTTTTTTGACGTACCGTTGCAACATAATCATCAAACTCCTGCTTGTTTGCAAATTCCTCCATATCCCAGTAACGCCATGGGGCTTCGGCACTGCCTTCTGTGATGACCAGTCCGAAAATAACATAGGTGTAACGGTCATAGTTGGAACAGAGTTCAATGTACTGATTTATTTTATAATAGCTAAAGTCCTGACGGTATCTACGCAAGGAGCCAAACATGGAATTGTTCGCCATGTTATGCCCGTAAATCACGATGTTATCCGATTGTTCGGATACATCAAATCCAAATACATTCCGGTAGTCCATAAAAACGGCTCCGGCACGATTGGATTTATGATCAAACCCGGTATCCAGATAGTAGTCATTATCTTCACTCTGAACAACGGGATAATCAACCTTGGTATTTTGGATAGAGATCCAGCCGACAATGTCGGAATTGTATGGCAAAAGCATTTGGGCAGCACCCGTCAAATCGTTGGGTGAGCCGATTTCTTCCATGGAAACGGTAGCTTCCGTGGTTTCTTCCATCGTTTCTTCTGTTTCCTGCTCGGTTGCCGGTATCTGAACATCTTCCACCGTGGGAGTACCCCTGCCTTGCGAAAAGAGCAGAAATGCTCCAAGTGAAGCGGCAGCTGCAAGAAACACACTAATGGTCAGAATTATTTTTTTCGTTGTCATTGTATTGTTCCCCTTCGAAGATCAACCGTATGGTACAAACTCCGCTTCGGGATCATACGTGTTCTTGTGCCATTTATAATAACTGTTCGGCCATTTGATGTTGGGATTCTTGGTACTTGTCTGCGTACCCTCCAGAGGATCCTCACCATCTCTGAGTTTTCGTGCGAACACCACAAGACGACCATCACTGAATGTACTGTTACAGGTGGATAATGTCAGCAGCTCGTCACCGTACTTCACATCCACATCATTCAAGCGTATCGTACGTCTTTTGATTTCATTCACATAATCATAAAAGGCTTGTTCATCAGCAAAATCCAACTGATTCCAGTAATCAAATTTTGTCTCCGTTTCATCTTCAATGTCAACGATGATAAAACCGAAGATCTTGTACTTGTACTTCTTGTAGTTGGAATTAAGCTCTACAACCGGATGTTCACCGTAGTAGTATATATTATTGACATAATGCTTCAAACTGCCGAACATAGAATAATCATGCATATTGTGACCATATACAATCAAATTGCCGGAGTTTTCCACTTGTTTTTTACCGTCAATAACATAATCAAAATTATTTCTGAAGTCCAGGAAAATGGAACCTGCTTTCGCCTTTTCCATTTTAATATTTCTCTCCAGATAGAAGTCGTTGCCATTGGGTTCCCGACGCTGTAAGATCGGGTAAGATACATTTGTTCCCGGAATTGACAACCATCCTACAACATCGGGATTGATGTCCAGCAGATTCTGAACGTTTGGCAGATAGCTGTAATATTCAAATCCCTCAATGGGAGGTTCAGTAGGTTCTTCCGGTTCTTCCTCATCGGATGTGTAAATGTCGCTCAATTCTGTCATAAGCTCTGCGTTCTGGTGATTCTCCCAGAAGTAATCCGCAATCAAACATAAGCAAGCAACGAAAATCGCCGATGATGCCAGAAAAACAAATTTTCTGACAACTTCCAGTGCACTGTCCCCTTTTTGCGGGAAAAGTGAGAATTTTTGTTTTTTCTGCTTTTTCTTTTTGGACTTTTTCTTTTTTGGGGGGTTCTTCTGTGCAATTTCAGGTGTTTCAGTTGTTTTTTTCTCCACCGCTGAAGCAATCGGCTCGCCATTCTCTTTGGCAGTTTTGAATTTCTTCACCTTATCTGCAATCTGAAGCTTTGTTTCTTCCTGCTGGCGTTCTTCCTGCAATGCGGATTTGATCGCCAGAATTTTATCATTTGTAGTTTCAACCAATGGTACTACTGAATCCGCAGGCACACCTGCATTCTCAGGCGTTTCGTCATCACCCACAGTTTCCGTTTCGGTTTCAGCTACCTCTGTACCTATACTGTTCGACAGACTATTTTCTGCTTCTTCGATACATTCGGTAGTTTCCGTAACATCATCACTAACGGGAGTGACTTCCTGTACTGTTTCTGATTCCTCCGCAACGTTCAAAACAGGGGTGGTTTCATTAACAATATCTATTTCCTGAGAAATAACCGATTCTTCCGGTTCTTTACTCATGAATGTTCCTCCATCAGAATTTTTTCTGCTGTCCTCATCACAAATGCAGCTGTCATTCTTCTGTTAAAGCTGCGTCCATGACCATCTGCATTCCAAAGTTTCAGCAAATACACTGTTTGCTTTCCTTGATAACAGAACCCGACATACACCGTGCCCACAGGCTTATCCGGTGTGCCGCCCTGCGGTCCTGCAATTCCGGTTACAGATACACAAAGATCCGCACCGGTCAAATCACATATCCCTTGTGCCATGGCAATTGCAGTTTGCTTACTCACTGCACCATATTCCTCCAAAATGTCATGCGGAACATGGAGCAGCAATTCCTTGATTCTGTTTGCATAGGTGCAGAGTCCGCATTCAAAAACAGCTGATGCACCATCGACTGATGTCAAGTATGCGGAAAGCATACCACCAGTACAGCTCTCGGCTGTTGCCATGGTTGCACCTTTCCACTTTAATAATTTTACAACATTTTCGGCTGTTTTGTCAAGATTTATGGATGTATATTCTGAAAAATCCACAACCTCCGTCACATCAATCCATTCAAACATAGCACATTCACCAAATTTCTGATCTACGCAGACTTCATTTGTTAAATCATTTAACACTAAACTGAAAGCTTAAACCGCTTGAGTTGTGTACCTTCGACCGCTTTTTCGACCAATTCCACAAAATTCCCTGCATTTTGTGATTCCTCGATCATTGAAAGCTGCGGACGAATCTTCGGGTGTCTGGGGGTAAATACCGTACAGCAATCCTCGTATGGCTGTATGGAAATATCGAAAGTATCAATCTTTCTGGAAATTTCAATAATTTCTGTTTTATCCATACCAATCAGCGGACGGAATACAGGAATCTTGCAAACTGCATCCGTGCAGACCATTGCGTGCAGCGTCTGACTTGCAACCTGACCAACACTTTCACCTGTAATTAATGCAAGTGAACCTTCCTTTTCGCAGATTCTCTGTGCAATTTCCATCATCAGACGACGCATAATGATGGTAAAATATTCTTCCGGACAGCGGCGTCTGATTTCTTCCTGAATTTCCGTGAAGGGCACACAGTAGAAGTTGATGTCGCCGCAGTAGTCCGTAATTTTGTCGCAGAGCTGTTCAACCTTCAGCAAAGCACGATCCGATGTGTAGGGCGGACTGATAAAGTGGATCGCCGAAATGGATACGCCACGTTTTGCCATCATATAGCCGGCAACGGGACTGTCAATACCGCCGGACAACAGCAGCATTGCCTTTCCGCTGCATCCAACCGGAAGACCGCCTGCTCCTTTGAGTTTTACTGCGTGCACATAGGCATTGGTGTCACGGATCTCTACCATAACGGTGATTTCAGGATTCTTCACATCCACTTTCAGATGCGGAAACTGTTCGCAAAGAATCCCACCCAATTCACGGCAGATTTCCGGTGATTTCATCGGAAATGTCTTATCCGCTCTCTTTGCATCCACCTTATATGTTCTGGTTTCTTCCAGAGTTTCTTCCAGATAAACCTTTGCCTTTTCAGTGATGTCAGCAAAATCCTTTTCGCACACACACGCACGACAGATGGATGCAATGCCAAAAACCTTCTGCAGA
>JAZOBK010000208.1:0-2278 GCA_045595985.1 Oscillospiraceae bacterium | reverse complement strand
ACATTATATCACATAAGTCGAATAAAAGCAAGCACTTTGTTAAAATCTTTGATTTTTGGAATGTTACACAGCAATAATCTTTCATTTTTGAGCGTTTCGACGAAAGGTTACAGAAAAAATCCTGAAAACCTCTTGCAAAATTTCTAAGAATCGTGTATAATATATGAGTACCTATTTTGAGAGGAGGCAATGCATGAAGATCGGTCTGGTTCTGGAGGGCGGTGCTCACCGCACTGTTTTCTCATGCGGCGTGATGGATGCTTTGCTGGATTCTCAAATACAGGCAGATTATGTGATCGGCTCTTCCGCAGGTATCACCTATGCGATTTCTTACGTTTCCAAGCAAAATGGAAGAAATCGAGAAATGCTGCGACGGTTTGTGCGAAGCCCTAAATATGCAGGAATTCGGCATTTGCTGAGTCCTAAAAATCGTGCTTACTACAACCTTCGTTTCCTGTTTGACACGATCCCAAATGAGCTTCTTCCCTTCGACTATGCGGCATACAAAGCGTTTACGGGTGAAGTTCTGGCAGCTGTCACCAATATTCGCACGAGCGAAGCGGAATATCTCCCTGTTCCTTCGGACGATCCGCAATGGAAGGTATTACAGGCAACGTGTGCACTTCCCCTTCTATTCCGTCCCATCGAAATAAATGGTGAACTGTATGCTGACGGTGGTGTGGCAGACTCCATTCCGTTTGAAAAGGCACTGTCCGATGGATGTGACAAGCTGATCGTTGTATTAACAAGGGAACGCAACTATCGCAAGAAGGAAGAAACGATGATGCGGTATGCCGCCAAGCGGCAAAAAAAGAAACATCCGGAGTATGCACAGGCAATGCTTCAGCGTCATGAACAGTATAATGCTGCGATTGACAGGCTTTATGAGCTTGAGAAAAATGGCGATGTATATGTGATTTCACCGTCAGATACACTTGGGGTCGGCAGAACCGACAAGAGGGTGGACAAACTGATGGAGCTATATGCACAGGGCTATGCACTGACGATGCAGCAAATGAAGGCATTGCGTGAATATCTTGGAGAAGACTCCCCTAATTGAAGAAATGAGGCAATTGATTATGGCAGAACTGAAATTTGAAATTACAGAACACATCGGCGTTGTTGGAGAAAATGCCCGCGGCTGGACGAGAGAGCTGAATCTGGTAAGCTGGAATGACCGTGAGCCGAAATACGATCTTCGTGACTGGTCTCCGGATCACAGCAAAATGGGTAAAGGATTGACTATGACTGCGGATGAACTGGTGAATCTCAAGGAAATCATTGATGGTCTTAATTTGGATGATTTTGGCGACGAGCTTGAATAGGACATTTACTGGAAATATACTTTAATAGAAATGGGGTGAAAATATGCGTACAAAGGGCACAAAGCTGATTACCGAAAACCGAAAGGCAAGACACGAGTATTTTGTTCTGGAAGATTTTGAGGCAGGCATTGCGTTGACAGGTACGGAAGTGAAGTCCATCCGTCAAGGCAGCGTCAATTTAAAAGACAGCTGGTGCAGTATTGAAAACGGAGAAATCTTTATCAAGCAGATGCATATTTCACCTTATGAAAAAGGCAATATTTTCAATCGTGATCCATTGCGTGTTCGCAAGCTTTTGATGCACAAAAAAGAAATCATGAGGTTATACGGCAAACAGAAGCAGGATGGTCTGACGCTGGTTCCTCTTTCGCTGTATTTCAAGGATGCGAAAGTGAAGGTACAGCTTGGACTATGCAAGGGTAAAAAGCTGTATGACAAGCGTGATGATGCTGCAAAACGTGATGCAAAACGCAGCATAGACAGGGCATTGAAATCACAGAATCAGTGATGATATATGTGGGGGCGTACCGGTTTCGACGGGGGCTTTGCACTATGATAAGCGAGTAGAGGTTGCTGCATCTCTTTAAACAGCGGCACGTTTAAATATAAACGCTAAAAACAACATTACTGTAAGCTCCAGAAGCCTGCAGGTTGCTGCCTAAGTCAGCATCTGTCCTGTAATCGAGGACCACGGCCTTTACAGGGCATCGACGAGTGGTGAACGTTTCTTTGGCCTGTCCATGTCTTAGAAATGTATTTGGACTACCTGCCAGTTCAGCCTGTTTATCGGCGGTTCTGATGGGGAATTTCTGTAGATAAACTACACTCGTAGAAAGTTGTAGGAATGGGCTTTCGGACAGGAGTTCGATTCTCCTCGCCTCCACCATAAAGGTATCACAAATGATACAATGTAGGAAATGCACTCATAAAAGTGGGTGCATTTTTCTTTTCTC
>JAZOBK010000207.1:0-2640 GCA_045595985.1 Oscillospiraceae bacterium | reverse complement strand
CCTAACCAGAACTATTATATATAGTTGCTTTGTGTTATGTAGAATATTTTATGATAAATGTTTGTTATCCTCAATTTGGTATTCGGTATTTTACAAATACACAAAAAATTCAAAACTCAGAAACAATTTCATTTTTGTACGAAAACGGCACCGCTGAATCACAGCGGTGCCGCATCCTTACTATTTTATGCCAAGCCCGGGCAGGAAGTCGATCAATTCCAGTCCGAACCTCTGAGCAAGCTTGATGCAGGTTTCCTGCATCTGCAGATTATCCAGTCTGTCCGGCGTATGGGCGTCACAGCCGATGATGGCAGTATTTCCCACCTGTCCGGCAATTTTCAGAAAGTGCGGCGAGGTATAATGCCGCCGCTCCACGACACCCAGAAGATTGATTTCCACCGGCAGATCGTGTGCCTTGAGGTATTCACACAAGCGGCGGTAGTGTTTGTCGTAAACCGCCTCGTCCCCGACAAAGTTGAACAGGTCGGGATGGGCAAGATACTTGTATTTTCCTGTATCCATTCCCTCGATCACGAGGTCAATATATTCGGCAAGTGCAGTTTCCTCATTCGTCGGGAATCCCGTATATGTCCCAATCGGCTCACGCTTGGTAAAATGTTCGCCGAGGATCATATAGTCCAGCGGATAATCCGCAAGCAGCTTCTCCTGTGCCGCAATCTGCTCTGGAACATACTCCGACTCAAATCCGATGTAGATGGTAATATCCCCTGCGTACTCCTTTTTCAATGCAAGCAGCGACGAAAAATAATCGTCCAGCTGCGACGGGAGCATCCGCACCCTTGAAGCATAGCCGTCATCATAGAGCCACGGGCAGTGGTCGGAAAATCCCAGAACCTTCATGCCGCTGCGGATGGCGTGCTCCACATATTCCCTGTCCTCACCCCAAGCGTGCTGACATCGTTCGGTATGCGTATGATAATTTGCCAAAAGCATATGATCAGTCCTTTTTCATTATATATCAATCCTATTATACTCCAAATTCCTGCGTTTGTCAAACTGTCGGAAATTATATCTGCAAGTCAAAAAATTTTTTCTTCCCGAAATTGAAAAATTCCTTTACATACAAAATAAAATGTGCTATAATAAAACTGTCGGTATTTTTATACAACTGTCCGTCCTGCACGGGCAATCGTATGAATTTCCGACGGGCTGAAAATTTACGCATGGAGGAAGCAATATGGAAAAAATCAGAATCGGCATTGCAGGCTACGGAAACCTTGGCAAGGGTGTGGAGCTTGCGATCAGACAGAATGACGATATGGAGCTTGTCGGTGTATTCACACGCCGTGATCCTGCGACAGTCAAGCTGATGACGGAGGGTGTTCCGGCATACAGACTGGATGATGCAAAGAATATGCAGGATAAGATCGACGTGATGATCATCTGCGGCGGCAGTGCAACGGATCTTCCCGAGCAGACGCCGGAGCTTGCACAGTACTTCAACGTCATTGACAGTTTCGATACCCATGCGAGAATACCGGAACATTTTGCGAATGTTGACAGAGCGGCAAAGGAAAGCGGTCATCTTGCGATGATCTCACTGGGCTGGGATCCCGGTCTGTTTTCCCTCAACCGCCTGTATGCGGAATCCATCCTGCCCTGCGGCAAGACCTACACATTCTGGGGCAAGGGCGTAAGCCAGGGACATTCCGATGCCATCCGCAGAGTTGCAGGCGTGAAGAAGGGTATCCAGTACACGGTGCCGATCGAAGCTGCAATGGATGCAGTTCGCAGCGGTTCACAGCCGGAGCTTTCCACGAGGGAAAAGCACGAGAGAGTTTGTTTCGTGGTTGCTGCGGAAGATGCTGACAAGGCAGCGATCACGGCAGAGATCAAGGGCATGAAGAATTATTTTGACCAGTATGACACGACTGTGAATTTTATCACGGATGAGGAGTTTGACGCACAGCACAACACCATGCCCCACGGCGGATTTGTGATGCGTAGTGCCAAGACGGGCGATGGTGAAAAGACGCACCAGATGATCGAATATTCCCTGAAGCTCGAATCTAATCCGGAATTCACCGCAAGCGTGCTGGTGGCATATGCAAGGGCATTATCACGCATGAAGGCAGAGGGCATGGTCGGCTGCAAGACGGCATTCGACGTAGCTCCCGGTTACCTGTCCAGACTCAGTGCTGAGGAACTGCGTGCACAGATGCTGTAATTGTGAGCATGATCCCCCTTGAATTTTTATTTTAAGGGGGATTTGACATTTTTATGATAATGTGGTATAATGTAGTGGATGCGAGTATGGCGGAACTGGCAGACGCACGAGATTTTGGTTGCGTTACTACTGTGCATTTATTCCCTGTAAGCTCTCGGCAGGTTAATTTCAAGAGCAAAATTGAATATGCGCCTGTGGTGAAATTGGCATACACGTTGGATTTAGGTTCCAATTCCGTGAGGAGTGCAGGTTCAAGTCCTGTCAGGCGCACCAAACAGTAATAATGCGAACACCGTTCAAATCAATGGAGTGTTCGGATTATTCTTTTATCTTTGATATTGTTTTTCTAAGTAAAAGCCTATCCTTTCTCAAATGGAATGGATAGCCTGATTCTTTTTTACCAATATTTTTTCTTGTTTTAAACGATATAATTAGCTTTTTATCTTCCGCTT
>JAZOBK010000206.1:0-4914 GCA_045595985.1 Oscillospiraceae bacterium | reverse complement strand
AGGAGCCGTATACCACATCGTACTGCTTTTCCAGCAGATCACTGATGGGATCACCGTTGTCGCCGGGGAGCATTTCCTGCCATAGACCGCCCGCCATCATATCCATGGAGGAGGTGCCGCCCATCATGGAGGCTTCCATATCAAACATGGCGGTCATATCAATGTCCATTGCCTCGCTCATCAGATCCTGCAAAAGCTGTGCGGTATCGGACGGAATGATGTCGCCGTCCACATTCTTTGTATATACCAGCAGGTCGAGATTGTAGCTGTACTGTACACCGTTGAGTGCCTGTAAGAGTTTGCTTTCCTCATCCGCACGCTGTTCTTCGATATAAGTCTTGAACGCACGCAGATCATTTTCCTGTGCTTCCAGATTATTCATGGCCTCCACCATTTTGTAAATGGCAGCCTTTTCATAAACTGCATCATTCTCATGTGCAACATCCTCCGCTTCCACTCCCATAAAGGTTTCCATGAGCGTGCCCATATCAATGGTAGTGGACTGGATGGTCAGCGGATAGGAGGCAAGAGTTTCTTCCTGAACAAGATCAATATATGCCTGAAAACCCTGCGAAATGGACAGAACCAGTGCAATACCGATGATACCGATGCTGCCTGCGAAGGATGTCAGCATAGTACGACCCTTCTTGGTGAACAGATTTTTCAGGGAAAGGCTGAAAGAGGTAGCAAAGGACATGGAGGGCTTTTTCTTCTTTTTCTCTGCTTCCTGTGCCTTCTTGTCGTTCTTGGTTTCCTTCTTGCATTCCTTTTCCGTCATGGGCTTGGAATCGTCCGTGATCACACCGTCCAGCATACGGATGATTCTGGAGGAATACTTTTCCGCAAGCTCGGGGTTGTGCGTTACCATAATGATCAGGCGGTTTCTGGAAATCTCCTTGAGAATATCCATGACCTGAACACTGGTTTCGGTATCCAGAGCACCCGTCGGCTCATCGGCAAGGATGATGTCGGGATTGTTGACAAGTGCACGGGCAATTGCCACACGCTGCATCTGACCGCCGGACAGTTCGCTGGGCTTCTTGTGAAGCTGGTTGCCGAGTCCCACATCCTCCAGAGCTTTTTTGGCACGCTCACGGCGTTCGGATTTCTTGACACCGGAAAGCGTAAGGGCGATTTCCACGTTCTGCAGAACCGACTGGTGGGGTATCAGGTTGTAGCTCTGGAATACAAAACCAATGGAGTGGTTACGATAGGTATCCCAGTCCTTATCTTTGTATTTTTTTGTGGATGTACCGTTGATGATGAGGTCGCCGTCAGAATACTGGTCAAGACCGCCGATGAAGTTGAGCATGGTGGTTTTGCCGCATCCCGAGGGACCGAGGATGGAGACAAACTCGCTCTTGCGGAATTTCAGGTCAATACCTTTCAGGGCATGAACCGTATTCTCGCCTGCGAGATAGTCTTTCTTGATGCCTATCAGTTCGAGCATTTTTTCCTACCTCCTGTATAAGTGTGTGTTTCTATTGCCCGGATTCCCCCAGTTCCGCTCAATGCTGCAATATCCGGATGAATGTGAAAAGCCCTGAATATAGCAGAAAAGCTACATTCAGGGCAGATTTGACGGTTGTATATACTCCATGCATAGCTTTTCAGATATACATGAGTCTCGCATATTAAAGCAAGCCAGATTCTTGCTGAATCAGTATGTTGACTTGCTGCACCGGATTTCCATATGCTTCGGTGCTTGCTACTCCCTCATTACATAAGTAGTATTATAACAGATTTCCGTCATTTTGTCAAGAAATTTTCTTCTGATTTTGTGCATATCGTGGAATTGCTGAAAAATCGGGTGAGAAAACCATGCAATTCTATAAAATTTTATGGAATTCTCTGTACACTGTCACGCAGGATCAGCGAGCCGCTGACAACGGTACGCTGCAAATCCGCATCCGGTGACTGCATACGGCGAATGAGCTGTGCTGTGCTGTCCTTCGCCATCGTGTCCACATCCACTGCATAGGTGGTGATTCCGGGGGAAGTGAGTTCGGAAAGAATAAAGTTGTCAAATCCCGTGATGGAAACATCCTGCGGGACACGCAGACCTTGTTCTTTCAGAAGGTTCAGCAGCCGGTAGGCAGTGCTGTCACAGTTGCAGGCAAAAGCGGTGGGCATACGATGTATGCTGTCAAGCGGCAGAATGATGATGTTGTTGGCGTCACGGTCGGGGAGGATCATATCATCGGTGATCTCAATGCCGGCTTCCTGCATTGCACGGCAGTAACCATAGTAACGGTCGGTGATGCTGGCAGTTGCACCGACAGTGCCGACAAACATAATGCGGCGGTGTCCCATCTGCAGCAAATGCTGCACAACCGTGTACATACCATAATAACCGTCTGAAATGACGGAATCCTGCTGATACTTTGCATGGAACGAATCAAGGATCACAAACGGCACACCCGACTGTGCCAGTGCATTGCGGTAAACATCCGGAAAACTGCCCATCAGAATGATACCGTCCACCCGTCCGTCCTGTGCAATGCGGGGCAGCTGTACATTCTGTTCCGCAGCATCGGAAACCACTTCGAGAATTCCGAGATGACCAAACTCCGAGAGATGGTACAGGATACGCTCATACAGTGTCCAGTAGAAGGAATGTCCCTTTTCAATATATTTGCCCGAAATAATAACGCCGACGGTATAACCACCCTGTGCTGCGTCTTTTTTAGTGCATTTCTTGCGGTAACCCATTTGTTCGGCTGCCTGCTGGATCTTGATGCGAAGCTCCTCGCTCACACCGTCCTTGCCGGAAAGTGCCTTGGAAACAGTAACCGTGCTGACCTGTAATTTTTCTGCAATGTCGGACATACGGATCGTCTTTGACAATGCTATCATCCGCCTTTCTGTGATGTCTGATATTCCTATTATACGTCGTTTTACTTAAATTGTCAAGGGAATTTCTCATTTTTACTTAAAATAATTGACTTAGAAAACAAGGGTTGTGGCTATCCTGCACAACGGGAATGCATGGATTTTGTACAAAGATACAAAAATGAGAAGAATGCAGTGATTTTTTCAAAAACCTGTCAGAAAACAGGTGCGGAGATTGTATTGTTAGTAGAAGCCGTTTCAAGGACGGCATGATGTGAAATCCGAGGTGAAGAACTGCATGAAAAAGAAACGAAAAAAAGTCATGCGTACCATTTCCGAATGGACATGGCTGACGCCGAGCATTGCGGGGGTTCTGGTATTTTTTGTAATCCCGTTCTGCGTGGTGATGTATTATTCGGTATTGGACAACCCCATATTTGCCAATTTTGTGGGGCTGGAAAATTTCGGAAAGCTTTTTCAAAACTCCGCATTCATACGGGCGTCCCGCAACACAGGGATATTCACCGTGATTGCCGTACCGCTGTCCGTGGTCCTGTCCCTGTGGCTGGCGTTTGCATTGAATGCCAGAATTCCGGGAAAGAGCTGGCTGCGTACCTGTTTCCTATGTCCGCTGATGGTGCCGATCGCATCAGTAGTACTGGTGTGGCAGGTGATCTTCCACTATCATGGTACACTCAATCAGGTGACGGAGCTGTTCGGGGTACAGCCCATTGACTGGCTCAAGACCAACTGGTCGTACATGGTGCTGACAGTGATGTTTCTGTGGAAAACGTTGGGGTACAACATGATCCTGTTCATGTCCGCCATTGCGGGCATACCGCAGGATATCATCGAAGTAGCGGAACTGGAGGGTGCGGGCGGATGGTACAAATTTGTACATATTAAGCTGCGGTATCTCTCGCCGACCATTCTGTTTGTAACGATTCTGTCGATCATCAGTTCCTTTAAGATGTTCCGTGAAGTATATCTGCTGACGGGGGACTACCCCTATGAGAGTATGTACCTGCTGCAGCATTTTATGAATAACACCTTTAATTCCCTTGACTATCAGAAGCTTTCCAGTGCAGCGGTGCTGCTGTCGGCGGTTATGATCGTGATCATTGGCACGATGTTTCTGGTGGAACGCAAATTCGGAGAGGATGTGGAAGACTAATGAAGAAAAAACTGGGAAAATACTTTCTTCCGACGCTGCTTTTTCTGTTTGCGGCGGCAGCAGCGATCCTGTTCATTATGCCGACAGTGCTGACGATCACCAATTCCTTCATGACCGAAAAGGAGATCAGTGCCAATTATGGTGCGATGATAGAGAGTGCTTCGGCAGACAAGAAGTCGTACATTTCTGAAGAACTGAACCTGAAGTTCGTTCCCGATATGTTCAGTCTACAACAGTATCTGTCAGTTCTGTTCAAAAGCCCCGACTATCTTCTGAAATTCTGGAATTCCGTGATCCTCGTCGTTCCCATCACCCTGTTCCAGCTGATGCTTGCGGCATTTACCGCCTATGGTTTTTCACGCTGGCAGGGGAGAGTGCGGGAAATTATTTTCTTTGCCTATATTATTTTGATGCTCATGCCCTATCAGGTAACGCTTGTGCCGAACTATCTGGTTTCGGAATATCTGGGGATCCTCGGTACACGCTGGGCGATCATTCTGCCGGGAATTTTCTCACCGTTCAGTGTATTCCTGCTGACAAAGGTCATGCGACGCATTCCGAAGGCGTATTTTGAAGCGGCGAAGCTTGACGGTGCGGGAGAATGGCAGATCTTCCGCCAGATCTGTATGCCGCTGTCACGTTCGGCGATGCTTTCCGTGGGATTGCTGGTGTTCATTGACTACTGGAACATGGTAGAACAGCCGCTGATCCTGCTGGAGGACGAAGCGAAATATCCGCTTTCGGTGTTCCTGTCGCAGATCAACACGGGCGATGTCGGGCTTGCGTTTGCCGTTGCGGTGGTATATATGGTTCCCGCACTGCTGCTGTTCCTCTACGGGGAGGAATATCTGGTGGAGGGTATCACCTACTCGGGCGGAATCAAAGGATAGAAGAATAATACGATGACA
>JAZOBK010000205.1:0-2667 GCA_045595985.1 Oscillospiraceae bacterium | reverse complement strand
CTTCCTAAGACCGCTTGGCCTCCGACTTTGCACCGCCCAAAAAGGTACAGAGGATCGTTTCTCCGGAGGAATTTTTCGGTGATGACACATCGCCTGTCGGACGCAGGCTGAAGAATATGAAGCTGGATACCACCGTGATCGAGGATGATGCTGCATTTGCCGCACAGCTTGCAGCACTGGAGCATGGCGAGAAGAAGAAATCCAAGCGAACGATGATGGCAGCGGACAGTGATCTTGATGCACAGGCAGCGGTGGATGATCCCGCAGTAGCTGCCGCAGCACAGGCGTTGTTGGAAGCGGACGGTATTTTGCCCCCTTCCAAGCTGGAAGATACAGCAGCGGATGAAACTGTCGATGTGACGGAAGAAGCATAAAGAAATCAAGGAAAGGTTGAAAACGTATGGCAGAAAAGAAGAATATTGCAGTGGACGGCGTTAAAAAAGCCGGTGGATTCGCAAAGGAATTTAAGGCGTTTATTTCCAGAGGCAATGTTGTGGATATGGCAGTCGGTGTGATCATCGGCGGTGCATTTACAGCGATCGTCAATTCGCTGGTAGCGGATATTTTCACGCCGCTGATCGGTATGGCACTTGCGGGTGTGAACTTCAATGAGCTTGGTGTTACGATTCCGTGGGGCAATCAGCCGTATATCAATTTCGGCAGCTTTATCCAGAGTGTCATTACATTCCTGCTGACAGCACTGTGTCTGTTTGCGATCATCAAGTTCATCAATGCGTTCAAACGCAAGGAAGAAGAAAAACCTGCCGAGCCTCCCAAGCCTACCAAGGATCAGGAGCTGCTGACGGAGATCAGAGATCTGCTCAAGGCACAGATGGAAGAATAATACATAAAGCCGCCCTGATGGGCGGCTTTTTTATGTCCGTCTGTCATTCGTTGATGCGGTAATTCCTTTTCTTAAAAGAATTCAATGCAATTCGTAAAAATGATTACGCTTAGTATATGCAAAGTGACGATTTTTCAAAAAACTATTGACATTTTGCACAGAAGATGCTAAAATATTGGTAAAGATGCATCGTATTTTACAAAAATACATAATAACTTTTTGAAAAAGGGGACGGTAGTATGACGAATAGTATAAATAAGAAAACTGCAGTGATGTTATCACTCTGCATGACGATGATGCAATGTCTTGTGCTCCCGTCCGGTGCAGCGGATACCGAACCGGATTTTTCCGGTTTTGGTGCAGTCGGTAATTTTACAGCTGAACAGACGGAACAGATTGCCAAGGTGATTTACGAAGGGCTTGAAAACCACGAGAGCACGATTAATCTAAGAGAATCCGATCTGCCGTCGATCGGCACGGATGTAACATCCGTGGAGTCGCTTGCAAGCATTTACCGAAGCGTAATTGCAGGATGGGATGTCGGAATCCTGACGATGAAAAACAGTATGTCCTATAGAATGGACAGATACGGAGTTCTTGAGATCGTTCCCACCTATCTTGTGGAGGATGATGTGTACGAGAGCGAATATAATGCGATGGTTTCGCTGATGGATGAGGCGGTTTCAGGGGTTGATACCGATTGGACGGATGCAGAAAAGGCACTGTATATCCATGATTGGATGGCAAACGCATACAACTACGACAACAACGAGTATGAAACAACGGAAGAAACGCATTTAAGACATACTGCATATGGTATGCTCAAGCGGGATGTTGCGGTGTGCGAAGGGTATTCTTGGCTGTATGGATTGCTTCTCCGCCGAGTTGGTGTGGAATCCATGATGGTGGAAAGTGTGGAGCTGCTCCATGCATGGAATGTGCTGCAGATAGATGGCACATGGCATTATGTTGATGTGACATGGGATGACTGTTATGCGTATCATCCGGGTCTTGTGCAGCATGAGAATTTTCTGGTAAGTAAAGAAACGTTGCAGAATACAGGGCATACTGGTTCTGACTGGAAACTGGTGACTGGTACATCGATGGATGAAATGTCCATATCCGAAAAGTATGACGACGCATTCTGGATGCAGACCAAATCCGCTGTTTCGCCCTATCTCGATAACAGCTGGGTAGCGATTGAAGTGGACGAAAGTGACACAAGCTGGTTTGTCAGATATACATATGATTCGGAAAGCGGTGCATATGCGGAGGAGATCATCGGCTCATGGTCCGGAACGGATTATGGTTCCAATCTGGAATCCGCTCACCTTGTTCCCGCAGTATGGAATGGTCTGCTGTTCTATTCTGCACCCAAGGATATTTTGTTCATTCACAATGATATGCATCACTGGCTGGATGGTCTGACGGATGAACAGCAAGCTGAACTCGGAAACATCTATGGTATGAGAATCGAAGGCGATCTGCTGTATTATTACGTTTCCGATAACAAGTATATCGCTCCGACGGAGATGGTAATTGACCTGACGGCGGAACCTATCAAATCCCGTATTGATCAGGCATTGGCTGACGATGATGCGGAAACTACCACAACGGAAGAAACCACCACAACAGAAGAAACCACCAAGTCGGAGGCCAAGCGGTCAGGAAGACAAGCAAGTTGTTCAACTCCTTGGCCCACAGAACGACATGGCTACGATCCGACTTCGGAACCTATCAAATCCCGTATTGATCAGGCATTGGCTGACGATGATGCGGAAACTACCACAACGGAAGAAACCACCACAACAGAAGAAACCACC
>JAZOBK010000204.1:0-3723 GCA_045595985.1 Oscillospiraceae bacterium | reverse complement strand
GAACATGGGGATATGATGTTCCGCAAGCTTGCGGATATTTGCAATGATCTGCGTATTCTCTGCAGGATCTCCGGGGCCGTTGGACAATACCACGCCATCGGGACGCATTGCCAGCACTTCCTCGGCAGTGGTGGATGCCGGAACAATCGTGACCTCACAGCCACGTTTTGTCAGATGCTCACAGATATATTTCCTGCTGCCGAAATCATAGAGCACCACACGGAATTTTGTTTCAGCGTCACTGCAGATCTGCACTTCCTTACTTGTCACATTATCAACAGCATTTGTGATCTCATACGCCTGAATACGGCGGAGCAATTCCTCCATGCAGGCATACGGATCTTCGGTAGTGATCGCACCGTTCATAACGCCATTATCACGGAGCGCCCTTGTCAGACTGCGGGTATCAATGTGATACAGACCGATGATATTATGCTGCTTCATGAAGCTCTCGATATTGTCCTCCATACGGAAGTTAGACGGAGCATTGCACCACTCACGCACAATATAACCACTGACATGGGATCTCGGGGATTCATAATCACCCGAATTCACACCGTAATTTCCAATGGAAGGGAATGTCTGTGTCACGATCTTTCCGTAATTGCTCGGATCGGTCAAGGTTTCCTGATAGCCCGTCATACCCGTGGTGAATACCACTTCACCGATGGCTGTTCCCGACGCACCGAGGCTTCTTCCCTCAAACACCTGCCCGTTTGCCAGAACCAGCCATGCAGGTGTTCCGCCTTTGATAAGTCCCATATACTGCAACATCCTTTCAAAACAAAATCAGAATACGCATTGTTCGTTCCGCTGCATCATGCAGCGGAACGTGAAAGTCAAATTAAAAATTACAGATTAATATGTGCTGTAATGTCATCTCTCATACGCAGTGCTTCACGTCTTGCTGCCTTTGCGAAATCTCTTTCGTCGCAGCCTTCCTTCTTATACGCACACATGATGGCTCTGGAGGAATTGACGATCGCACCCAGACCGTTTTCGTCAAATGCGGCTGCAACGCCTTCCGCACCGCCGCCCTGTGCACCATAGCCGGGTACGAGGAAGAAGGTGTGCGGCAGTCTGCTTCTCAATTCCTTGAGCTGTTCGGGATAGGTTGCACCAACTACTGCACCGACTGCGGAATAACCGTATTTACCGATGGCGTCCGCACCCCACTTTTCACAGAGATCGCCCATCTTTGCATACAGCGGTTCGCCGTCCATCAGCTGATCCTGCAGCTCGCCGCTGGAGGGATTGGATGTCTTGACGAGTACGAAAATACCCTTGTCACGCTCCTTGCAAACGCCCAGCAGCGGATTGATGCCGTCAGAGCCAAGGTAGCCGTTAACTGTCAGTGCGTCCGCACCGAAAGGTTCAAGCTCATTTTCGCCAACCTTCACTGTGCCGAGGTGTGCTGCCGTATAAGCCTCCATTGTTGCACCGATGTCGTTACGCTTACCATCGGTAATTACAAACATACCCTTGAGCTTCGCATAGCGGATAGTTTTCTCCAGTGCCTTTACACCGTGATAGCCGTACATTTCATAGTATGCTGCCTGCGGCTTGATCGCCGGCACAATATCGCAGATCTCATCAATGATCATCTGGTTGAATGCAAAAATTGCCTTGGATGCGGTACGCAGGCTCCAACCATCCTCCTCCTGAAACTTCTCCACCAGAAACTGCGGTACATACTCAAGCTTCGGATCAAGTCCTACTACGGAAGGATTGCCTGTTTCCTTAATCTTTTCAATCAGTCTGTCAAAGCCCATGATTCATTACTCCTTTAAATTTAAGTTTTTATTTGCAAGGCGATGTGCCTTATTGGATATATATAAAATCTTCCGAAACCTCATGCCCCGCTTGTGTGCAGCACATAAGGGGCAGATCATCAGCGGAGGTTCTCCGCTTCAAAACGGATGATGCCATCCGTAATTGTCATTACCGGCTTGCCGGTGAGCTTCACGCCGCGGAATGCCGTGTTGCAGGACTTGCCGTGAAGTTTCTGGGGTTCCACCGTCCATTCATGCTGGGTGTCCACAAGCACAAGATTGGCAGATTCGCCCTCTTTCAGCGATACCTGCGGCAGTCCAAGGATCTCCCTCGGCTTTGCCGCCATCCACTTTACCACGTCCTGCAAACTGCATTTTCCTGTGTGATACAGTGCCGTTAGCGTCGCGGCAAGGGATGTTTCCAGTCCCACGATGCCGTTGGGAGCTTTCTCGAAATCCGCTTTCTCGACCTGCGTATGCGGTGCGTGATCCGTCACGATGCAGTCGATCGTGCCGTCCAGAACCGCCTGTTCTATGGCAAGTCGGTCGCTTTCCTCACGAAGCGGCGGATTCATGCGGTCATTCGCATTGCGGGAACGCAACTTTTCATGTGTGAACATGAAATAGTGCGGTGCGGTCTCACAGGTCACCGGAACGCCCAGTGCCTTTGCCGCACGAATGATCTCTACGCTGCCCTCGGTGCTGACATGGGCAATATGCACCCTTGCTCCAACAGCGGACGCAAGGATGATCTCCCTTGCGGTGATATAGTCCTCGGATGCTCTGTCCATGCCCCTGACGCCCAGTTCCTCGGCAACACTGCCCTTATGCATGATGCCGCCGTTAATGATGTCAAGATCCTCACAGTGGGAGGTAATGAGCATTCCCTGAGCCTTGGTTTCCGCAAGTGCCTGCCGCATGAGTTCCGCAGATTTCACAGGTCTGCCGTCATCAGAAAGTGCGGCTGCACCTGCTGCTTTCAACTCCTCGAAATTTGTAAGCTCCTCGCCTGCCATGCCCTTTGTAATACAAGCAACGGGATATACGGAAACACCTGTATCCTTCGCCTTGTCAATGATATATCGGATGGTTTCCGCAGAATCCACGGGGGGAGTTGTATTGGGCATTGCAAGCACGCCCGTCACGCCGCCTGCAAGTGCGGCGGCACAACCCGTAAAAACATCCTCCTTGTGGGTTTGTCCGGGATCACGGAAATGCACGTGCATATCAAACAGCCCCGGCATTACCGTCAGCCCCTCGCCGTTGATCACACGATCAGCGGATTCGGAGATTCCCTGTGCCATTTTTACGATTCTGCCGTTTTCAATGAGAATATCCGTCATTTCATCCAGATGCACATCCACGGCTCTTACGTTCTGTATCAGAAGTTTCATTGATTTCACTCCTTACTGTTTTTCGGAATGGAAAATGCTCACCTTATCCACGCCGTCCACTTCCCTGACCTGCACCTTTACAGTTTCACTGTGCGAGGTGGGAACGTTTTTTCCTACATAATCTGGACGGATCGGAAGCTCCCTGTGTCCTCTGTCCACGAGTGCCGCAAGCTGGATGGATTTTGGTCTGCCTCTCTTGATTACGGCGTCGATCGCCGCACGGCAGCTTCTTCCCGTGAACAGCACGTCATCACAGATGATGACATTTTTGTCCGTCATGGAAAAGGGAATGTCCGTCTTTTCGGGATAATCCGCATCGTGCGGCACATCGTCACGATAGGGCGTGATGTCCAGCACACCGCAGCTGACGGGAACACCCTCCAGCTCTCTGATCTTCTCACAGATACGCTTGGCGATTACGGCACCCCTCGACAGGATCCCTACAAGGCAGAGGTTTTCCGCCCCCTTGTTCCGTTCCAGAATTTCGTAGGTAATACGGGCTGTGGCACGATACATTGCATTTTCATCCATGATGATGCTCTTTTCTTCCATATCGG
>JAZOBK010000203.1:0-3522 GCA_045595985.1 Oscillospiraceae bacterium | reverse complement strand
AAAAAATACAACAACCACTCAAAAAACGACCACAGCCAAAACAACCACAACCAAAGTAACGACTACTACGACGAAATTAACAGAAACCGAACTTCCGAAAACCGAAACCACGATACTCCAAACATCAGTTTCGGATTCAACCGAAAACTAACATTAAATCTGCACAAAAATCGGAATAAATTTTTGTGCAGATTTTTTCATAAAAACAGGATCAATCAAACGTATTACATACAGAGATGCAAATCACATCTCACTCGGAAAGGAGAGAATGCCATGACGGATGCGGAATTCGTATCCGCAATTGAGAAAATGATACAGGGCGACCGCAGCGGACTGCGTGAGGTATATGATGCGTACGGAATTACCATCTACCGTCTGTTTCTGGGGCGTGTGCACCGCCACCAGGATGCGGAAGACCTGACATCGGAATTCTTTCTTAAATTGTGGAGCTGTGCATCCACTTATCGTGCAGGAACCGGTCACAAATGCTGGATGAATGCCATTGCAAGGAATATGGCAGTTGATTTTCAGCGGCGAAACCGTGAAATTCCTGTAGAGGATGCCGCAGAAGAATATGCACAGCAGCTGACATCCACCGAAAATCCCGAAGAAACTGTGCTTGGAGATATGCAAAGCGTCAGGATTCTGTCGAATTTGTCGGAGGATGAAAGGGAAATCGTGCAGCTTCACCTGACAGCAGAATTGACTTTCCGTGAAATCGCAGCCATACTCAAACGCCCCCTTGGCACGATTGCATGGAAATACCGAACAGCAATCGCAAAGCTGAAAAAATTAGCAGAGGAGGGGCAGCTCGTATGACAAATAAAGAAATAGAAAAGCGGTGTCTGGAAGAAATGCAGCAAAATATTCCCGATACAGAAGCTCTCTGGCAGCGAATCGAATCACAGCTGCCGCCGCAGAAAGAAGCTGTAAAACAACCGACGCCATCTGTCAGAATGCAGCGTATTCGCCGTATTCTGCCGATCGCAGCCTGTCTGCTGCTCATAGTTTCCGGTTCTGTTGTGTTCTTGCAGCAGAATATCCGGAACAACGCAAGCAAACAGGAAAGCAGCAATACCGTTTCTATGAATGAAATCGCACAGGAGAAATTTGAAGCAGAGGACTATACACCTCCCATGAAAAACGAACAAAGTGTGGAAGTTGAAATGGAAAATGCAGAGGAAATCCGTAGCTATACTTCCCTCAATTTCTGCGAGAGTGAACAGAAGATACAGATCACAGACCATTCTTTGCTTGATACACATGACGAGTACTTTCTTGAAGATGAAGTGCTGAAGCGTACAGAATGCTTTGTATTTGCTGTTGCTGAATACGGTGAGCAGGATTCCGATACGGGCGAGATCACCTATCAGCTTCGCATACAGAGCAGTTTTGGAATTGAACTTCAGCAGGATGATCTGCTCATGATCCGCACCAACAGCCCCTATATCCTGCAGCCGGGACACGAATACATTCTTCCTCTTTACAGGCAGCAGGAGGAATGGAAGCTTGTATATGAATGTGCTCCCCAACTGGAAATGACGCTGGATGGGGAAGTGGTGTTCCACAACGGATGGCAGTCACTGGAACGGCTTGAAAGTGAACGCATCTTATATCATAAGAATGGTGCGGATGATTATTTTTATGATAGGATGTACATCACAAATGATAATGCGTCTGAAATTCTGTTTGCAGCATGGGAAAGTGTGAGATCCGCATAAGAAGGAGGAATCCCCATGAAAAAAACGATCGCATTGATGACTTCTGCCATGTTGTTGGCTTGTACAATGACAGCGTGCAGTGCAAAAACCGAAAACGCAACGAACGATAATTTATCCATTCTACAGCAGAATGCACCTGATATGAAATTTGAAGCTGAGATGGAAGTCTATGATGAAATCGGTATGATTAACTGTCCCGAAGAAATGACGAATCTGAATATGGAAGAATACAATACCATTCTGGAAAATGCGTTTCTTTCCGCAGCAGAAAACCCCCTCAGTACATTCTCCGTCGATGTGGATACGGCGTCCTATTCCAATATCCGTCGTATGCTGAAAAATGGAGAATCCGTAAATCCCGACGCAGTACGTATTGAAGAAATGATCAATTATTTTTCCTATGACTATCCTGCTCCGACGCGAGATGTTCCTTTCTCTGTGAATACGGAGCTATACGATTGCCCGTGGAATTCCGAAAACGAACTATTGCTGATCGGTCTGCAGGCGGAGGAAATCGATCTTTCCGAACGAAAGCCCATGAATCTGGTATTCCTTATTGATGTCAGCGGTTCGATGATGTCCCACGATAAGCTCCCGCTGGTGCAACAGGCATTTGCCATGCTGACAGAAAATCTGAATGAGAATGACAGCATTTCCATTGTTACTTATGCAGGTGCGGAGGAAATCGTCCTCGAAGGTGCGAGAGGAAATGAATATGCAAGAATTACGGATAAGATTTACAGTCTGACTGCTGGCGGCTCAACTGCAGGTGCAGCAGGAATCACCTGTGCGTATGAGCTTGCAGAAGAATACTTTATCAAGGGCGGAAATAACCGTGTTATCCTTGCAACGGACGGCGACCTGAATGTGGGACTTTCTTCGGAAGAAGAACTGACCGAGCTGATTGAAGAAAAGAGAAAAGGTGGTGTGAATCTCTCTGTTCTGGGATTTGGTACAGGCAACCTCAAGGATGATCGTCTGGAGGCACTTGCAGATAACGGCAACGGCAATTACGCATATATTGACAGCTTACTGGAAGCCCGCAAAGTGCTTGTCCAGGAAATGGGCGGTACACTGTACACGGTTGCGAAAGATGTGAAAATCCAAACAGAGTTCGATCCCGAATATGTGGATAGCTATCGGCTGGTCGGCTATGAGAATCGTGCCCTTGCCAATGAAGATTTTGAGAATGACAATGTGGATGCAGGGGAGATCGGTGCAGGCCACAGCGTGACTGCTCTCTACGAACTGGTATTGACGGATACAGCTGCCAATACTGACGCCAAACTCCTGAACGTTGCGCTTCGTTACAAGGAACCCGAGGATACAAAGAGCAAGCTTGTCGAATATCCCGTAATGTCAGCAAGGAACAGTGAAATGCCCGAAAATCTTGCTTTTGCCGCAGCCGTAGCGGAATTCGGTATGCTGCTTCGTGATAGTAAGTATGCCGGAACATCCGGTTATAGCCAGATCCGTGAACTGCTGACCCAAACGAATATGGATAACGACTATCGACAGGAATTTGCAGAACTTGTGGATATGGCATTTGACTGATGCAAAGGAGGTTTCCTCTATGAAAAAACAACTGCTTACTTTACTGACATTTGGTTTGCTGATCCTGTGTGGATGTGAAAGAGATCTGCCACTGGAATCCACCATTTCTCTTGAAGCGGATTTCCCAACGGAAACGCTGAAATCAATTGTATTTTCCGAATGTCATATGTCGGACTACACCTTTACAGCTGCCTGCAATGTGCAGGAGGATGGCGTGTATAAACGCTATTCCGGTGAGATTGTTGAT
>JAZOBK010000202.1:0-2586 GCA_045595985.1 Oscillospiraceae bacterium | reverse complement strand
TCGCTGTTCTTCTTCATGGTCTTGAACTTTTCAATGGTATCACGGCGGATATTACGAACACTTACCTTTGCATCCTCACCGGACTTCTTTACAGTTTTGCACAGATCCTTTCTGCGTTCCTCAGTCAGCTGCGGGAAAGTCAGACGGATCACCTTACCGTCGTTATTCGGTGTAATGCCAATATCGGAAGCAAGGATCGCCTTCTCAATTGCCTTAAGAGAAGTCACATCCCAAGGCTGGATCAGCAGGATTCTTGCTTCAGCAACAGATACAGCAGCCATCTGCTGGATCGGCGTCGGTGCACCATAGTAGTCCACCATTACTTTGTCCAATACTGCAGGAGTTGCTCTGCCGGCACGGAGTGCTGCGAAATCGCTCTTAAGGCGATCAACTGTCTTTGTCATTTTTTCTTCTGCAATTCTCAACTGTTCTTTCATAATTTCTGTCCGCTCCATTTTTTGGAGCGTACTCCTTTCTGATTATTTATTAATATGATGGATTAGTCTTCGTAAATCACTGTTCCGACCTGTTCACCTAAAACAGCGTCCACAATATTGTCGGGACGACTCAGGTCAAATACGAGCATCTTCAGCTTGTTGTCACGGCACATTGTAGCGGCTGTGCTGTCCATAACTGCAAGCTCTTTTGCGAGAACCTCACTGAATGTCAGAGTATCGTATTTGACAGCGTCGTCATACTTGTGGGGATCCTTGTCGTATACGCCGTCAACCAGTGTTGCCTTCATAAAGATCTCTGCTTCAATTTCCACGCCACGCAGTGCTGCAGCGGTATCCGTAGAGAAGAAGGGGTTTCCTGTTCCGCAGCCGAAAATAACTACTCTGCCCTTCTTAAAGTGGTTGATCGCCTTATTACGGATGTATGGTTCAGCAATCTGCTGCATGGTGATTGCAGTCTGCACACGAACCTCAAGTCCGAGAGATTCCAATACGTCAGCAATCGCCAGAGCATTGATCGTGGTAGCCAGCATTCCCATATGATCCGCACGGGTTCTGTCAAGTCCGCCGCACATTCTGCCACGCAGGAAGTTGCCGCCGCCGACAACGATACCAACTTCGACGCCAATGTCCACGCATTTTTTTATGCTCTCACAGATGCTGCCGATCACTGCATAGTCCAGACCAAATTTCTTCTCACCGGCAAGTGCTTCACCGCTGAGTTTCAGAAGAATTCTTTTGTATTTTAATTCCATGGTGACACCTCACATAAAGATATACTACTACTATTTTACACTAAAAAATCAATTCTGTAAAGTGTATTTTGAAAAAAAATATAAATTTTTAAATCTTTTTTCCATTAACCACCTTAATTTCCAAAGCACCCATATTCCGAATTGCATGAACCGATGAAAAAACGCATATAATCCGATACAATCCTATTTTCATCGGAGGGATATTATGCAGATCGTATATTACCGAAACACCAAACACACTGAACGGGAAATGCAGGTCATCGACCGTGCTTCGCATAAAAAGCATTTGCAAAAAAAGCTGATTTTATGGGATATTCTTCTGTTCTTAACGGTCGGTATTCTTGGCGTGCTCATGCATTTATGGGCTCCCCTATTTGTTTCCGTTCCGATCCTGAACACGTTGTTTCCATCGAATGAAAGTATCTGGGAACATCTGAAATTATTATTCTTTCCTGCAATTCTGACTGCAGTCATACGGAGAACTGCGACGGGAAAGCTTCAGCATGGAATTCTCACTACATTTGCAGAGGGGCTGCTTCTGTCAATGCTGCTGATGATAGCAGGTTTTTACACATATTCCGGTATTTTAGGAACACATGATCTTCGTATCGACATTGGATTGTTCTATCTTTGCACTCTCGTACTCACGCTGTATGTGCATTTCCGTTCGTCCGGACAGAAAAAAAGCAGTCTGCCGGGGCTTGTAATCCTACTTCTTCTGACAGGCTGCTTTTATTATTTCACATTGTATCCGCCGAATCTCGGACTATTTCGGGAAATCAGTCAATCGTTGCAATAACCTCTACCTCAACAAGTGCTGCTTTCGGAAGATCCTTCACTGCTACACAGCTTCTTGCGGGCTTTTCGGTAATGTACTGACCATAAACCTCGTTGAATGCAGCAAAATCTGCAATTTCTGCGAGGAAACAGGTGGTCTTTACGATCTTATCCATGGAAGTTCCGGCGGCTGCCAGAACTGCCTTCAGATTCTCCATTACCTGTGTGGTCTGTCCCTTGATGTCAGTTGCATCGATGTTTCCGGTTGCCGGAACGATCGCAATCTGACCGGAGGAATACACCATTCCATTGACAACAACAGCCTGAGAATACGGTCCGATTGCTGCAGGTGCATTTTCTGTATAAATTCTTTCTGCCATGTGTAACACTCCTTTTAGCCTACAATTTTAAAGCCGCCATCCGTCAGAGCCTTGCGGATCTGCTGGATGTGCTCACGATTTCTTGTTTCCATCACAATACGCAGCAGGCAGTCGGTAATATCACTGTCCTCACTTGCACGTTCATGATGAATGGAGATAACATTACCGCCCATATCTGCAAGAATTGCGGAAACGCCCTTAAGCTGTCCCGGTTTATCC
>JAZOBK010000201.1:0-2822 GCA_045595985.1 Oscillospiraceae bacterium | reverse complement strand
CCGAAGAAATAACCTCTTGCCACGGTAACGTGTGCCACTCCGTATTTCCCTACTGTGAGTTCAGGAAATCCGCTCCGAAATGTATTTCCCGCACCTCGCTTAGTCCTTCACACCAGCCAAGACCTCTCTGAAAGCGATATGTACGGTACTCGTTTTCTTCCCAGCGTTTCTCTTATTTTTCTATAGTATAGCATAATTTCAAAACTTTGTCAAGAGGGAGATGCTACAAAAATCAATCAATGATTTCATAAATTCCCCACTGCCAGCAAAGCTTAGTGCCAACATCACTTCCCATTGGGAGAAGTGCCATCGCAACCGGCAGTACTTCCGTACTGTCAATGTCCGTACGTTTCAGCTGTGCATAATCACCCTGAATATCCGTAATCACATAATAAAACGGTCCCATGCTGTTCCTCCTCATGACTGTGCAACACGTTTGAGTTCTTCCCTTGCATTTTCAAGCATCAGTTCGCTCGGATTTTCGCCGCCCATAATGCGGGCAATCTCCTCCACTCTGCCGTTGAAATCAAGTAAATGCACCTGTGTAACGGTTCTATCGTGCTCCGTATGTTTCTCGATCATGTAGTGGGTATCTGCCATAACCGCAATCTGTGACAGGTGCGTTACACAAAGCACCTGACGACTTCGGCTGATCTCACGAAGCTTAACGCCGATTTTCTGTGCCGCCTTGCCGCTGACACCGGTATCAATTTCATCAAAGATCAATGTCGGAATGCTGTCACGATCGGCAATTACCGATTTCAATGCAAGCATGATTCTTGACAGCTCACCGCCTGATGCAATTTTAGAAATGGGTTTGGGAAGCTCACCCTTATTCGCTGAAATCAAAAAAGTAACCGAATCCATCCCCTGAATTGTCAGCTTACCCTTCTCCTGCTGTAGGGTCAATACAACATTCGGCATATCCAGAAACCGAAGCTCCTCAGTAACACGTTCTACAAAACGTTTGCCCGTTTCAGTGCGATAATCCGAAAGTGCTTTGGCTTTCTCTGTAACGTCTGTAAGAAGCTCCTTTTTTTGTGCCTCCAGTTGTGCGATACGATCGGAATCTCCCTGCATGGTACTCATCTCTGCCTTTGCACTTTCATACATAGCAATAAGTCCGTCAAAGTCACAAAAGAACTGTTTTTTCACCTGTGATATGGCATGGTAGCGATTACGAAGCTTCTGTGCTCTGGCTTCATCAAGACTGACGTCATCCGCCATTCGCTGCAGATCCTCTGCAATGTCCTTGATTTCGATAATTACCGCTTTCAGACGGTCGGAAAGGTCATCTAATCCGGAATACACATCTTCGATCTCATGAAGCTGCTGCATTGAAGTGTGCAGCATTTCTACGATATTATCGTCGCCTTCACCATATAGAATGCCGGAAGCAGTGTTAAGGGACTGCATGATGCGTTCAGCATTCTCCGCCTGCATCAAAGCAGTTTCCAGTTCATCTTCCTCGCCCGCTTTGGGCTGCAGTGCACCGATTTCCTGAATCTGTTTTTGCAGCTGTGCAGTACGCTGCCTACGAACCATTTCGTCACGTTTCAGTTTTCCCAGCTCCCTTGCAACATTTTGCAGCTGACGGAAGGAGTTCTGATACGCTGTCAAAAAGGATTCATCTCCCCCGAAATCATCGAGCACCTGCAAGTGATGCTCGGGGGCAAGCAGGATCTGGTTATCATGCTGTCCATGAATGGAGATCAGCAGCATACCGATTTCCCGAAGTGCAGTGACGGACGCTGTTTTCCCGTTGATTCTTCCAACGCTTCCCCCATCTGCACGGATCTCACGGGTTAGTGTAACCTGACGTTCATCACAGAGGATGGACATTTCTGACAGTAAGGAAATCGCAGCATCGGGCAGGTCACTGAAAAGTGCCGTTACCGTTGCACGTTCACATCCGGTACGAACCCAGTCCTTTGAAACACGCTGTCCGAGAACTGCCTGAATACCGTGGATCAGAATGGATTTTCCGGCACCCGTTTCGCCGGTGAAGGCATGAAATGCATTGCGGAAGCTGATACAGGCTTTCTCAATTACCGCAAGGTTTTCAATGTACAGTTCTTCTAACATTCACTCACCTGCCCTGTAATTCCTGCTGCAGATCGGCTGCAAAGCGTTTTGCCTGATCGGTTGTACGGATAAGAACAAATATGGTATCATCTCCAGCAAGTGTTCCGACCACTTCGGGGCGAACAACACCATCAAGGACGGTGCAGACTGCTTGTGCTGTACCGCTGTGGCATTTGATCACAACAGTATGTCCCGCATAATCCACTCCAACAATATTACCCGAAAACAAGTCGGATTGCGGCATTGGTGCTTCGGGTACAACATAGCGATACACCCCGTTTGCATCGGCTTTCTTGATTAGATTCAGTTCACGAATATCACGGGAAATCGTTGCCTGCGTGACAGGGAAACCTCTTTCCTTTAAAAGCACCTGCAAGGCATCCTGATTGCTGACCGTATTTGCAGAAATCAATGCAATGATTTCTTCTTGTCTTGCATTTTTCATTCTTTATCCTCCGATGATTGGGAAAATTCTGATTAATTTAATACTGCATCAGTTATCCGAAAATCCCTTGATTGACTGCATCAGTTTGCGGTTGATGGAATCGTAGAAGCTGCCGTTTCTGAAATGAATCAAAGAGATCTCATGGGTGGATCTCTGAATATCCAGCTGATAGGACGGCGGAAAAGAAACGGGAGGCTCTCCATCAGCACTCAGATAGATGCTGCGTTCGCATCCAGCAGTATGTCGGATTGTAATTTTTCGTTCTGATGACATCAGCAAAGGTCTGTTAAGT
>JAZOBK010000200.1:0-6467 GCA_045595985.1 Oscillospiraceae bacterium | reverse complement strand
ATGCGAATGGATGTTGCATTATTTGCAGTTCCCACAGGTCCGTCGTCAAATGTCAGTGCTACCATGGGCTTAGAGAGATCAATCCAAGAAATATCAGCGGTGTTGTACCATTGTCCGGGAATGGCAGCCGGCGGCTCCGTCGGCGGTTCTGTTGTAGGTTCCACATATTCATCGGGCGGATTCATCAGAAGTTTTTTGACTGCCGCAAGATCAAATGCATCAATACGTTTGTTGCAGTCCATATCGGAAGTCCCTGCGGAAATGCTGACATCATTACCGAGGATCCAACGCTGCAGAGCGATAATATCCACAACACTGACATTGCCGTCACCATTGACATCGCCTGCGGATCCTGAAGCAGAAACCACGGTTCCCCTTGGAGCACCAACCGCCTCATCCACATAGAAATCAGACAGACTTTCCAAAGTCTCAACATAGAGCAGAAGATTGGATGCTCCTGCAGGGATGGTGTAGTTTGGATTGGCAAGCTTTACCCACTGTCCCTTTGTGCCGCTTGCCTGTGCGACATCTGCATAATTGGTCTGGCCATTTGCGTCTGTGTACTGCAGGGAAAGCTTGAATTGATCGGAATCCGAGCTATTCTGCATCACAAATGTACTGAAGCTGTAAGCATTACCGGGGTGGAAGGTGCCTGTGTTCAGTGTGCAGCCCACACCGTTCCAGCTGCTTGCACGATTGCTGACAAAAACGGATTTCTGACCGGAATAGGATGCGGTGCTGCTGCTGACAACAGTGCAGTTGCCGCGTGCAGTCCAACCGTCTGTTCCTGATTCGTAGTCATGATGAAAGTAGAGCTTGTCGGCAGGTGAACTCTTCGGAGTCGGAACGGCATTTCTATGCGTAAGTTGTTCGGCTGCGAAATCGTTTGACGCATATGCCTCTGCACTGATTTCGTTGTTATTTGCCGCAGAATGCGAAACAGATAATCCGGCTGTCATAATGGAAGCAGATAGCAGCATACAAGTAATGATTTTGACTCTTTTCATGTCCGTTCATTCCTTTCAAATCATGAAACAATAAGATGAATAAGGTTATTTTCATTATACCATATTTCTCCTTTAGATGCAAGAGTGGAAAAGGTGTAAAATGAGAAATTCTCAGATATAGCGTGAGAAAAAACAGTAATTGACTTTACAGGGAAGATGATGTTTGGCTTTATGGTTTATTTATTATTTATACAAAGTTATTTGTAAAATCTGATAAAATAATTGTACGGATATTTACAGGAAAAACAAACTGTGATATAATGTAAGCATGACATTCATAGAAGGAACATGACAACATTCAGGTTGAAAAGGAGAAAAACTATGAAACTCTATTTCAGAAAAGCGGCAGCATTTTTAGCTGCAGTTTCCATGACAGCATCCACAATGCTGTATTATCCTGCAAATACATTTGTTTCGTTATCTGCCGATGCTTCTGCATCGGATGAACAAACGGAGGCATTGATTGAATTTGTGATCGAACCCGAGTTCTTTGCGGAGCTTCCCGACAGCGAGGAGCTGTTTGCGGGTTATGTGGATAAGGCGTTTTACGGGAATGGCGGTATTTCCACATTCAGTGTGGGGAATCGTACTGCAGGTTCCATGCTGACAGGGGATGCGGGAATCATATATCGTGCAATTGCCGGGGAGATTCAGAAAATTGCGTCCGGAGAAAGAACCTCCACAGTTATTACCATTGGCGGTTCAAGCGGCATTACTCCCGATGAACCGTTTACGGGAAGTCTGGATGATCTGTATGATGGCGGACTTCTGGCGGCACTCAATGCACTTCTTCTGGATCATCCCTATGAAATGTACTGGTTTGACAAAACTGTTGGGATGGGCATTTCGGGCAGCAATCATTTCATTACCGGAAAAATCAGATCATGTACCATCAATATGCCCGTTGCAAAAGCATATTCAAAAAACCAAACCGAGGGCAGCTATGAAACCGACGGTGCACTGACATCTGCTACTTCCACAGCAGTTGCAACTGCAAACAGTATTGTTGAACAATACGCAGGATACCTTGACCACAAGAAGCTGGCAGGCTACAAGAAGGAGATCTGCGATCTGGTGTCCTATAATTATGATGTAGCGGCGGATGCGGACACACCCTATGGCGATCCGTGGCAGATGATTTATGTGTTCGATAAAGATCCATCCACCAATGTTGTGTGCGAGGGCTATTCCAAGGCATTCCAGTATCTCTGTGACAGAACGGAATTCTTCGGGGATATTTCCTGTTATTGCATCACCGGTGCCTTGAACGGCGGACATATGTGGAATATCGTCACAATGGAGGACGGAAAGAATTATCTTGCAGATCTGACGAATTCCGATGAAGATACCGCTGGCGGTGACGGCGGTTTGTTCCTTGCAGGAACAAGCGGATCCGTATCTGCGGGCTACACGTTTGATCTTCCCTACATCAGTCTTACATATAAATACGATTCGAACAATCCGTGGGGTACGGATATTCTGACGCTTGCGGGCAGCAATTATGTCTGGAGTACCATTGCGGGGGATGTGGTACTGAATGAGGATATTACCATTGGTTCCGGACAGACTCTGACGATTCAGGATGGTGCAACGCTGACCATTCCCGAAGGTGTGGAATTTGTAAACAATGGTATCCTTGATTTTCTTGGTGAAGGCCAGCAGCTGTTCGGTGACCTCACAGGATCGGGAAGTATTTATACCGATGGTGTGCTCCATATCCATGATATGAGTGGAAATGCCGCTTATACGCAGATCAGCGGTGATGATGAAAATCACATGAAGGTTGTCAACTGTCTGAATTGTCCCTTGGGATATGCGGATACCGACGGTACGCCTGAACCCCACACATTTGATGAAAACGGATTCTGTTCTGCCTGTGACGCTTATGAACCTGCTGATTCAACAGCGGATGGGTATGGCATCGGAAATGCAGGTCAGCTGTACTGGTTTGCAGACAAGATAAACAACAGCAATGACGTGTATGGCAGCAGCTATGCATACTTGACATCGGACATTGTTGTAAATTCCGATCTGCTGGATACTTTCGATGCATATGGCAGCGGTGAATTCCGCAAATGGATCTCAATCGGCAATCAGCAGAATCCGTTCAGTGGAAATTTCAACGGTAACGGTCATGTGATCAGCGGTCTGTACTTTGATCGCTCTGCCATTAAAGTTGGTTTCTTCGGATGGGCAGCTTCACAGGCGGTCATTTCCAATACAGGGATCATTGATTCCTATTTCTATGGCGGTGCCAATACGGAGGCAGGCGGACTGGTTTCCAGAAATTACGGTGATATTCAGAATTGCTATGTCATGGCAACCGTAACGGGTGACAGCACCGAGTCCGGAGGCTTGTGCGGCAGAAATTACGGCAGTATTGCAAACTGCTTTTTTGCAGGCAATGTTACAGGTGCGGATGATACCGGTGCATTGTGCGGCAGAAATTACGGCACATTGTCAAATTGCTTTTTTAACAGTGATCTGCTGACGGCGGATGCGGTTGGCGATAATTACGCCGATCCCATCGGTGAAGATGTCTGCGGAAAATCAGCGGACGAATTCGCATCGGGCGAGGCAGCCTATCTGCTTCAAGGCGTGCAGGAGGAAGAATTCTGGGGACAGAAGCTTGAAATCGACGCATACCCGAGCCTCGGCGGTGACAAGGTGTATCGCTATGAAATGCTTAACTGCGGCGGTACTTCCAAGAATCCGCCCGAATATCTCTATTCCAATGACAGTACCATTGTGCTGGGCCCCGAAACCCATGTGTTTGATGCGGACGGTTTCTGTGAAACCTGCGGTGCCTATGAAAGTGCAGAGGATTCCGATGGAAACGGTCTTTTGGAGATTCGCAATGCAGGACAGCTTCTGTGGTGGAATCAGCAGGTACAGCATGACATGACGCTTGGCATGGAATTGAAGGCAGATATTGCATTGCCCGCACCCGAAGAAGGTGCAAGCAACTGGACTGCTTTCGGAACAATGGCGGATGCCTACTGCGGTACGATCGACGGCGGAAATCATACCATCAGCGGTCTTGTCATCAATACAGACCAAGGCAATCAGGGCTTCGTGGGTGTTCTTGGTGTTGAAGGAGCGATCAAGGACCTTACCCTGCATGATGTGCAGATCACGTCGGATGGCTCTTTTGTCGGTGCATTGGCAGGGTCCGTAGTTTCCGCTTCTATTGAAAATTGTCATGTTACCGGAACAAGCAGTGTACATGGGTATGGCAATGTTGGCGGAATCGTGGGCTTCACTGAACATGACATTATCAATTGTACAAATGCAGCAGCCGTAATCGCTGAGGGCAGCGATGCAGGCGGCATTGCCGGAACTTGTGCTTCTTCTTCCATAATTGGTTGTGAAAACACCGGCAGTGTGTCTTCGATTTCAGAAAATGTCGGCGGCATTGCAGGTAAGCTTGACAGTGTTGGTTCCGTCATTGCCTGCATCAATTCTGGCACAGTAACGGGAGCTAAGAATGTTGGCGGTATTGCAGGCTATGTCTGGAGCGATGGCATTATTGGCTGTTACCAGACAGGACTTGTGCAGAGTATCGAAGCACCCGCAGGTGCAATTGCAGGTTTCGTCAGTGAGTGGAGTTTGTTATCCGAGAGCTACTGGATCGCAAGTGACTCTGCCGCTGATGAAGGCTATACAGCAGCTGCTGAGGGTAGCGGAACCGGACAGGACGGTGCAGCAGAGGTTGATGCCACGGATGTGACATGGGCGGCAGCAACGGTTGGAATGAATACAGCACTTGCGGAGAAAGAATATCCCGAATATTGGGGCATGAATCTTGAAACGGACATTCTGCCCTCCCTTGGCGGCCCGAAGGTTTACGCAGGTTATGTATCCTGTGTGGATACTGAACTTAGTTACAGCAACACGGAATTTCCGCCGGTGGTACATTCATTTTCTTCGAACGGATTCTGTACTCTGTGCGATGCCTATGAGCCTGCTGTTCACAATGACGACGATGTATATGAGATCGGCAATGCAGGTCAGCTTTACTGGTTTGCGGAATTTGTCAATTCCGGCAACACGGTCGCACAGGCAGTATTGACATCGGATATTTCCATGAATGAAACCGAGTACACAAGAACATGGACGCCCATCGGTACATTCGTTGAATTGCCCTTTATGGGTTCATTTGACGGACAGAATCACACAATTTCTGGGCTGTACATTGCAGAAGAAGATTTCGCAGGCCTGTTCGGATACAATGCAGGCACAATTGAAGCACTCTGCCTTAAGGATTTCGATTTCAGCGGTGGTGAGAATATCGGCGGCATCTGCGGAGAAAACACAGGAATGATCACGAACTGTGCAGTCTTTGGTACGATCAGTGCAGCTTCTGCGGGCGGAGTCTGCGGAAGTAATCAGGGCATTCTTTCGGGCTGCTTTGCGGCAGTAAATACAGAAAATGCAGTGGAATCGGCAGGGATCTGCCATACAAACAGTGATGCCCTTCTTGATAATTGTTATTTTGATACAACTCTTGGTGCAGAAATCGCAATTCTCGCTGACGAGGGAACAAGCAATAAAGTGGAAGGTTTGACTTCCGAAGAACTGGCATCAGGTATTGCCGCCTATCTGCTGGATCTTTCACAGGAGGAACATACTTGGGGACAAACGATCGGTACGGATGCCCATCCTGTACTGGGCGGTGAAAAGGTATACTGTGTAGATAAATTTGATTGTCCCGAAGATCCTGAGCCCACCGCAAGCTACAGCAACGTGGATGAGAACATTTACACATCCGATGTTCACCTTTATAAAAATGGTGAATGCACCGTCTGTGGATTTGCTTGCGAGCATCGGATGGATGAGGGATGCTGCACGGATTGCGGTATGTACGAAGGTATCATTAAAAACATGGATTTCCCGACAGAATTTGTCTACGGTGATGCAATCGACGTTTGCATTGAAAACTTTATTTCCAACAGTGATATTACACAGCTTGCATGGAGCTGGTATGATGCGGACGGAAATTCCATGGCTGATGAAATTCCCGCTGAACCGGGTAACTATGAGCTTTATCTGAGCATTCCCGAAGTACACGGGGAGGATGCATCTTATACAGAAGCTTCTCTCGTAATTGAAGTAATGATCGTTAAGGCGGATCCCGAGATCACACCGATTTTTGAGGATAAGGTCTATCAGGAAGGGGACGCAATTCCCGATATTTCTCTGCCCCCCGATTCTGTCGGTGGTATCATTGAGTGGATTCATTCCATCAGGCAGCTTGTCGCAGGCGAAAACACCCTTGCATGGCAGTTTACACCGACGGATGACGAGCACTATAATGCCGTTACGGGAACAGCGGTAATCGTTGCAGAAACCACCACAACAACTACCACCACCACTCCGGAATCCACGACAACAACAACTACCACCACCACTCCGGAATCCACGACAACAACAACTCCCACCACCACTCCGGAATCCACG
>JAZOBK010000199.1:0-8725 GCA_045595985.1 Oscillospiraceae bacterium | reverse complement strand
GTGTTCAGCCGAGTGAAATTCGTTTTTCGGAATTTTCGGTTGAGAAGTATTGAATTTACGGAGGTTTATTTTTATGATTACAGCAGGCGATTTCAGAAATGGTGTTACATTTGAGATGGATGGCAACGTAGTGCAGGTAGTAGAATTCCAGCACGTAAAGCCGGGTAAGGGTGCCGCATTTGTAAGAACCAAGTTCAAGAACGTAATTACCGGTGCAGTGGTTGAACGTTCCTTCAACCCGACTGAAAAGTTCCCGACCGCATTTGTAGAGCGTAAGGATATGCAGTATCTGTATGAGGACGGCGGTCTGTACTACTTCATGGACATTGAAACATACGAGCAGCTGCCGATCGAAGCAAGCAAGCTGGGCGATAACTTCAAGTTCGTAAAGGAGAACATGGAAGTAAAGGTTCTGTCCTATAAGGGCAATGTATTCGGTGTTGAGCCGCCCTATTTTGTAGAGCTGCAGATCACACAGACAGATCCCGGTTTCAAGGGTGATACCGCAACAAACGCAACTAAGCCTGCAATTCTGGAAACAGGTGCAGAGATCAGAGTACCGCTGTTCGTTGACGAGGGCGATATGATCCGTATCGACACAAGAACAGGCGAATACATGGAGCGTGCATAAGGAATTATTTGATAAAACCGCCGAAAGGAAGGGCTGAATGATGGATAAGATTTCTTACTTGAAGGGACTGCTGGCAGGTCTGGATTTTGATCCGGCTTCCAAGGAGAGCAAGGTATTTGCAGCAATTTGTGATGCACTTGACGACATGAAGCAGTACACCGAGGAACTGGAAGACCGCATCATGGAACTGGAGGAGCTTTGCGATATTCTGGATGAAGATCTGGGTGATATTGAGGAAGTTCTGTATGAGGATGAGTGCGACTGCGATTGTGATGATTGCTGCTGCTCATGCGACGATTACGATGATGATGAACAGTACGAGACGATTTGTCCCACCTGCGGCGAATGCATTGTACTTGACGAGTTCACACTGGAGGAGGGCGAAACTACTTGCCCGAACTGCGGCGAGGAGTTGGAGTTTGACTTTGACGATCTCGATCTGGATGAACTTGCAGATCTTGAACCGGAAACGGAAGACTAATGAATCGGATGAACAGCAACGGAATTTCTTTCGTTGCTGTTTTCTCATACGGATATTTTGCGAAACCGGTACATAGTATGAATTATCATTTCAGAAAGGATGAAAGCAATGTCATTTGTTAAAAAAGAACTCAACGAGCTGAATCTGAATCCGTTTACCACGATCGGCGATGAGTGGTTTCTGCTGACAGCGGGCACACCGGATGGATATAATACCATGACGGCATCATGGGGAGCATTGGGCGTGATCTGGGGCGGTCCTGCGATGACAGCAGTGGTGAGAACTTCCCGTCACACATTTTCCTATATGGAGGAAAACGAAACATTCAGTGTGTGTGTATTTCCCGAGGAATACCGTAAGGTACTGCAGTTCTGTGGTTCCCATTCCGGCAGGGATTGTGATAAGGCAAAGGAAACGGGACTTACCCCTGTGGAGCTGGACGGAACAACGGCATTTGCAGAAGCAAGGCTTGTCCTGATCTGCGAAAAGATGTATGCACAGATGATGGGCGAGGAGTATTTTGCACAGCCTGAAATCTGTCAGAAGTGGTACGGAAAAGATCCCATGCATAAAATGTACATCGGCAGAATCAAGGCAGCGTATGTGCAGGAGTAAATGCGATGGAGCAGTGTGAAACTTGTGCATACTATTCCTACGATGAAGAATGGGACTGCTATGTCTGCGATCTGAATTTGGATGAGGATGAATATGCAAGAATGATGCAGGGGCATTATAAGCAGTGTCCCTACTATCGTGACGGGGATGAGTATAAGATTGCACGAAAACAGTGATGATTTGCCCCCTGACGAAAAACATTTTTTGAACATTCTAATTCCGGCAGGTAGTAACCTGCCGGAATTTATTTTCCTTTATCAATGATAGAATGAAAAAATAATATAAATTATGCACAGTTTTGTCAATTAATACTTGAAATTCTTCTGTGAATGTGTTATAATGAAAATATCCTACGAAAAGAGGGGCAGCCATGACTGAACAAATGATAACAGCAATCAAACAAGATGAAGCATTTTCGGATTTCCGTAAAAAATGGAATCTGGACGAAGTACACGAACGCAAAAACGGATTTGACGCCAGTCTTGTATCCAGAACAGCAAAGGGATGGATGGAAGCCACACAGCTGAATGCCGAAACCGATGAATCGGAACAGGATGAAGAAATGCGGCAGGAATGGGTGGATTTCCATTTGGATCAGGCGGAGGAACGACTGCAGATCACGGGGAAAATCAAAAATTGCAGATATATCCTTTCCTGTGAAACTGCAGTTCACACATTGAAAGACGCAAAGAATGGAAAGGATGCATACTGTTATACCGCAGTGTATTCCCATGAAAGCGGAAGTGCAATGACTCCGATCGGCAAGCATTATACAGCGGATTCCAAGGAAACACTGAAGCTTGCGGAGCATATGTGCAAAGCCCTGATAGAGCTGCATCGTGCGGATGCAGTACATAAGTGCATCTGTCCTGAAAATATATTCCGCTTGGAGGACGGCACCTATTGTCTTGGCAGAGCAGGCGTTGAGGATGATGTGGAAAATCTCAAGAAATCGGGATTCTATCCCCGTGAAACATATGACGCACAGTCCGATATTTTCATGCTGGGACAATGCCTTGCACGGATCCATCAGACGGATAAGCTTTCGTCAAGGGAAGCTCGCCGGTTGACAGCGATCATCAATAAGGCGTGTGATTCGGAAGCCTCCATGCGTTATCGTTCTGCGGAAGAAATGCTTGCGGCAGTCGAAAACCGCATGGGCGTGAAAAAGACGCTGCTCTTTGGTATTATTGGCGGAATCGCCCTGACTTTGATTCTTGTCGGTGCTATTCTCATATCTACTCTTGGAAAAAATCCGGAGCCTGAAAAACCCCAGGATTCGCAGACAGAGCAGACCACACAGACAGCAACGGAAACCACGACGGAAGAAACCAATGCAACGGAAACAACAGCAACAGAAACACCAGCGGAAACCGAAACAACGCAAGCACCGACTGAATCCGAAACAAGCGGAGTTGCCGGTGATTCCAATAACGATGGCAGTATCAATGTATTCGATGCGGTAAAGGTTCTGGAAATGACGCTGACAGGACAAAATGAAGGCGAAAACATGGAGCTTTATGACGTAAATGGCGACGGAGAAGTCAACGTACTGGATTCCGCAGAATTGCTGCGTTACAGTGCATATTCCGCAACGGGTGGAGCAAAGAGCTTTGACGAATATATCGCCAATAAGGAGGATTAACGTGCCACTGTTCAGAAAAAGAATCATACTCCCCGAGAGCGAGGAAATCGTAAGAGGGGATATCAAGACATGGGACAACCGTGTGGAAGGAAAATATGTGGATACCATCTGGAGTGCGAGGAATCTTGTCAGTAAGCGTTCTATGATCGCAGACCGTGAGATTCTCCATGTGAAAAGCGGCTTGAATCTCCGTGGAAAAATGCGGATCCTGCTGACTTTTGTGCTTGACTGCAGCATGAGTATGAGCGATGAAACTTACCTTGCCTTGTATAAGGGAATGAATCGTTTTGCAAAGATCATGACACGAACGGAATCCATGAGTAATACGGATATCAGCGTCATTGCCATTGAACGTTCACAGATCAGACTGCGGCAGGATTTCACGCCCTGCAGTGCAGGTGTGGCGATTCCGGAAGTCAAAGAGCAGGGCAGGGGACTCAGCCCCATTGTATCCGCAGCGTATCTTGCCTATAAGAGGGGGCTTCGACGCAAGGAGAATTACGCAATGGGCGGCATCAACTGCTATCGGCCGATTACGGTGATTTTCTCCGATTTCAAGAATAATGACGCAAGATACAACGGTATCAGTAACGATGCTGTAGAGGAAATGGTGCAGGAGATCAATGAAGCAGAGCAGAGTGATGTGCTGAAGGTGTATACGGAATTAGGAAATCCGCTGCTTGCACAGCTTCAGGGAGCGGAACTGGCATTCATGACCGAAGGCCTTTCCAATGGACATAGAATTGCAGAATGGTACTATGACCTGTACATGGCACTATGCGAAATGCTGCAAATCCAGCAGGAATCTCCGGTTTCGCCGGATACCTTCAATCTGGAAGAAGAATAACGATCAGAGGAATTTTCCGGAAAGGAAAATTCCTCTTTCTTTGTGAAAAATGAGTTTCTGCCCTTTACAATTTCTCTGAAATATGGTATACTATAAATGAAAAAAATGACAGGAGAAAAACTATGTTTACTTTGTTGAAGAATGATGGACTTGCACGACGCGGAACACTGGAAACAGTGCACGGAACTGTGCAGACACCCTGTTTTATGAATGTGGGAACGGCAGCAGCCATCAAGGGCGGAATCTCGTCGCCGGATCTTGTAAATCTCAAATGTCAGGTAGAGCTTTGCAACACCTATCATCTGCACCTGCGTCCCGGAGATGAGGTCGTCAAGAAAATGGGTGGACTTCATAAGTTCATGAACTGGCAGCGTCCGATTCTGACGGACAGCGGAGGGTTTCAGGTATTTTCACTCGCCAAGCTTCGTAAGATTAAAGAGGAGGGTGTGTACTTCCAGTCCCATCTTGACGGCAGAAGAATTTTCATGGGGCCGGAGGAAAGTATGCGTATCCAGTCCAATCTTGGCTCTACGATTGCCATGGCATTTGACGAATGCGTAGAGAATCCGTCCACCTATGATTATTCCGCAAAATCCTGTGCACGCACCACACGCTGGCTGAAACGCTGTCAGGCGGAAATGGAACGTCTGTGTGCACTTCCCGATTGTGTCAATCCCAAGCAGATGCTGTTCGGTATCAATCAGGGCTGTACCTTTGAAAAGCTCCGTGTGGAGCATATGCAGGAAATTGCAGAGCTGGATCTCGATGGCTATGCAGTCGGCGGACTTGCAGTCGGTGAACCTACGGAGGATATGTATCGAGTGCTGGATGCCGTAACTCCGCATATGCCTGTGCATAAACCCCGTTATCTGATGGGTGTCGGCACGCCGTCCAATATCATCGAAGCAGTCGCAAGGGGCATTGATATGTTCGACTGTGTTATGCCTTCGAGAAATGCACGGCACGGTACAGTGTTCACATGGGATGGAATCCGTCATCTGAAGAACCAGACCTATGAAACGGATCCCAGACCTGTGGATCCGCACTGTGACTGTCCGACCTGCCGCAACTTCTCCAGAGCCTATGTGCGGCACCTGTTCAAAGCCAATGAGCAGCTTGCGGGCAGACTGGCAGTGACGCATAACCTGTATTTTTATAATACGCTGACCGAGCGGATCCGTGAGGCAATTGATACGGATACCTTTGCACAGTTCCGTGCGGAATATTCAGAAAAGCTTGCACAGAAAGCACTGGAGGATTAAGAATTTCTATGTCATATATCGAATTGTTTCTTATTGCAGTAGGGCTGTCAATGGATGCCTTTGCGGTATCCATCTCAGACGGTCTGTGCTGCACCAAAATCAAAAAGAGCCAGATTCTCGCCATCGGCGTCTGTTTTGGCGGATTTCAGGGGCTGATGCCCACGATCGGCTATTTTCTGGGAAAAGCGTTTGAATCCTATATCACAGCCGTTGACCATTATATTGCATTGATTCTGCTTGGGTATATCGGCGGAAAAATGATTTTCGATGCACTATCGAACAAGGAGGAGGAAAAGCATACCGTACTCACACCCATGCTTCTGCTGACACAGGGCATAGCAACGAGCATTGATGCATTGGCGGTTGGTGTCAGCTTTGCGGCACTTCCCGACGTCAATATCGTTGCAGCGGCACTTTTCATTGCAGGCGTGACGCTTGTATGCTGCATTCTCGGTGTGTGGTTCGGCAAGTTCTTCGGTGAAAAGCTTGGCAGCCGTGCGATGCTTGCAGGCGGTCTGATTCTTGTCGGTATCGGCGTGAAGATCTTTGTAGAGCATATGTTTTTTTCTTGAATATATGGCATCATGACGCAAAAAACCTCACCAAACGGTGAGGTTTTTCTTATGCTATTCCCCAAATCGGTAATATTGCTGTTACTTTTCCGTCAGTTCACCAATGCATCTGCGGCAGACCTTTTTGTCAAGATGATCCGTCAGATCCTCGGTGTTTCCGCAAAGAATGCAGCAAAGCTGGCTTTTCTTCAGGATGATGGCATCGCCGTCCGTAAAGATCTGCAGATAATCATTCTGATTGATGTCCAGATTCTTCCGAAGCTCCTTCGGAAGGACAAACCTGCCCAGTGAATCAATTCTTCTGAAAATTCCCGTGCTTCGCATCCCTTTCACCGTCCCATGTCATGATCGTATGCCGGAATGCGGATCATTCCGCATCCTCGGGCATTTCCCAGTTGTGATATACATTCTGTACATCGTCGTTTTCTTCCAGATGATCCAGCAGAAGCTGCATCTTCTTGATAGAATCGTCGTCCGTCAGTGTTGTGTAAGTGGACGGAACCTTTTCTGCCTCTGCAGAAAGCACTGTATAGCCCTTTGCTTCCAGAGCCTCACGCATTTCCGAAACAGCGGTCGGATCGCATTCCATAATGATGGATTCTTCCTCCACCGTCAGATCATCACCGCCGCAGTCAAAGCAGTCTTCCATAGCGGTGTCCTCGTCAATGCCGGTGTTTTCCACAACCACGATGCCCTTTGTTGTAAACATAAAGGATACGCAACCGATCGTGCCGAGGTTGCCGCCGTACTTGTCAAAGTAGTGACGCACATCCGCAGCGGTACGGTTCTTGTTGTCCGTCAGACATTCAACAATGACAGCCACACCGTTCGGGCCGTAGCCCTCATATACCATTGCTTCGTAGTCATTCTTGCTGCCCTCGCCGGAAGCCTTCTTGATCACACGCTCGATGTTGTCGTTGGGAACATTGTTGGACTTTGCCTTAGCGATCAGTTCGCGAAGCTTTGCGTTGTTATTCGGATCGGGGCCGCCCTCCTTTACGCAAACGATGATCTCACGGCCGATTTTTGTGAAGATCTTAGCCTTGACAGCATCCGTTGCTTCCTTTTTACGCTTGATATTATTCCATTTGGAATGTCCTGACATATTGTTTCACTCCTTATTTCTGATAATCATTCATTGCTTGTTCAGCAGGAGAAGTTCCTCCCGTATGTCCCATATGGCGGAAAATAGTGTTTCCAGTCTTTGTGTATTGCCCGAAAGCTGCAGGTAGCCGAACACCGCCTCAAGTCCCGTTGCCTTGCGGTAATCCGCAGGGGAGGCGTTGTGAGGAACAGTGTTTCCCGTGGCATTCTTTCCACGGCGGAATACGCTTTGTTCTTCCTCTGTGAAAAGATCCTGCAAATGCTCCGCAGCCCTTGCCTGAAATCCCGCACAAACCATTCTGATCTTGGTGGAATGCAGATTTCCGACGGGTGTGCTTCCGCCCTCAACGATGGCGGAACGCACCATCAGCTCATAGACGCAGTCACCAAGGAACGCCATCGTCAGGGGACTGTACTGACGGGCTTCCTTTTCTGATAATTGGAAATTCATGTTGTTTACCTGATATAGTCGAACTCAAATCCGAAGATGTTAACGGTGTCGCCTTCCTCAATGCCCATTTCTTCCAGCTTGTCAATAATGCCGCTGGAACGCAGCACTCGCTGGAAATACTGCAGGGAAGAATAGTCCTCCATATTGACCGTACGCAGGATCGGTTCGAGCCATGCAGCGGAAATATAATACACACCGTCCTCAACCTCGACTTCGAATTCCTGTCTGGAGGAGAAGCGGGTTTCCCATTCCTCGGGCGTCAGCGGTTCTGCCTCGTAGATCTTCACAGGCGGCAGCTCGGAGAGCTTCTGTCCGACTGCATCCATCAAAGCTCCCGTACCCTGTGTGGTAGCAGCGGAAATGGTATAGAACTGCAGTCCCAGATTCTCGATATATGCACGCAGATCAGCGATCTGTTCTTCCGTTGCCATATCGGATTTGTTGGCAACAACGATCTGCGGACATTCAGCCAGTGATTCACTGAAATTGGCAAGCTCCTTGTTGATCGCTTCAAAATCCTCAATGGGATTTCTGCCCTCAATGCCTGAGGCGTCTACCACGTGGATGAGCAAACGGGTGCGCTCTACGTGACGTAAGAATTCGTGACCTAATCCAATTCCCTCGTGAGCACCTTCAATAATACCGGGAATATCTGCCATAACAAAGCTGTTGCCTGCACCTAAATCAACTACGCCAAGGTTGGGCTCCAATGTGGTAAAGTGGTAGTTCGCTATCTTTGGCTTTGCGTCACTGGTAACAGAAAGCAGGGTGGATTTTCCTACATTGGGAAATCCTACTAATCCTACATCTGCCAAAAGCTTGAGTTCAAGCACTATTTCACGTTTTTCACCATCAGTACCGCCTTTTGCAAAGCGAGGTATCTGACGTGTGGCTGTGGCAAAGTGGGAGTTACCCCATCCGCCACTACCGCCTTTAGCTACTACGAATGTCTGGTCAGGACGTTTGATGTCAGCAATAATTTTACCTGTTTCCGCATCTTTAACAACAGTTCCAACAGGTACAGACACAGTAAGATCAGCACCGTTTTTTCCGCTGCCTTTTGCAGCTTTGCCATCGCCGCCATTTTGTGCCTTGTATTTAAAGTCGGAGGCCAAGC
>JAZOBK010000198.1:0-3758 GCA_045595985.1 Oscillospiraceae bacterium | reverse complement strand
TGCCGCCGGAATGACGGCATATGCGTCAGTTGAGCCTGCAGTGGATCTGTCAAATCTGAATAAGGTCGTTGTGATCGCAGATTTTGAAGGAAAGGAAGAACGCAATGAAGCGAGGTAGCATCAAACAGGAGCGAAGAAAGTACATCTTCCTGCAGATGGTGCAGTGGATCGCATTCAGCCTGTTGATCGTGGGTGCGTTTTTGCTGGCAACATCGGGCAGCTTTTTAAAGCCCATGCTGCTGATACCGCTTGCATTGTGTATTTCCTCACATACCGGCGAAATTCAGGCGACCGCAGTCGGAATGATCTGCGGTATGCTCATGGACATTACCTGCGGCAAGCTGCTCGGATACAATGCCATCTGGATGGTCGTGAGCTGTGTGGCAGTATCGCTTTTGTACACCTATATTCTGCGGCAGAAGCTGGTGAATATTCTGATTCTGACGGCGGTCTGCGTACTGGTGCAGGGGTATCTGGATTATCTGTTTTATTATGCGATCTGGGGCTATGAGGATGTTTCGCTGATCTATACACGCACGATTCTTCCGAGCAATGTGCTTACACTGGCGTCCGTTCTGCTGTTCTATGTACCGCTGAAATGGATTGCGGAGAAATGCGGCAGCCATCGTGTGCAGGAACTGGAGAAAACCATAATATCAGCGTACCGTGACTGATTCCTATGCTTGAGGAGCTGAATGATGAGAGCAATTTCAGAATATGTGAAAATGGCACTTGCCGTATTGATGGTGCTGGTCGCTACGATTTTTTGTGCGATGCGGCTTCTGAAAATACAGGTGGTGGATTCTGAATCCTATACCAAACGGGAAGTTGTCACCAATACCTATACACAGAAGATACCGTCCACCCGAGGACAAATCGTGGATGCGACAGGCATTACCATCATCGGAAACCACGTCAGCTATGCGGTTTTCATTGATGAGAAAAACTTTCCGGCGGATCTTGCTGCCGGAAACAGTATTCTGCTGCAGCTGACGGAAATTCTGCGGGAAGCGGGTGTGGAATGGACGGACAGCCTTCCGCTGACGACCACCGAGCCGTATACCTTTACCGAAGATGTTTCGGAAGCAACCATTGCCGCTATGAAGCGGCGGATCGGCGTCAATGCCTATGCAACGGCACAGAACTGCATTGATATACTGATCAAGGATTATGAGATTTCAAGTGAATATACCCCCGAGCAGCAGCGAATTATCGCAGGGCTGCGATATTCCATGCTGGATGATGATTTTTCTATCAGCAACCGCTTTGAAATTGCCAAGAGTCTGCCGATGGAAACGGTTTCTTTGCTGTCCGAGCTTTCGCTGCAGCTGAGCGGCGTCGTGATCGTGCAGCAGGCGGATCGTGTTGTGGAGGTCGGCGATGTCATCCCTCACGAAATCGGCACGGTCGGCCCGATCTTCGAGGAAAATGCAGCGGAATATCTGGATAAGGGCTATGACCTCAATGCCATCGTCGGTATCAGCGGTATCGAAAAAGCCATGGAATCCGAGCTGCAGGGCAAGGAGGGTGTGCGTACCATTACCTTTGAGGATGGTATTCCCGTGAGTGACGAGGTAACCGAAGAAATGGTCGCAGGCCATACCGTTATGCTCACAGTCAACGGTGAGTTCCAGCGTGGACTTCAGGGGATTCTTGAGAATTTTATCAAGGATTTCGCTAAGATCAATAAAAAAGGCGAGATCATCAGCAGTAAGGTCAAAAGCGGTGCAATTGTGGTGCTTGACGCCAAAACCGGTGCGGTTCTCGGCGAAGCCACCTGCCCGACCTATAATCTGATGGACTATTCCGAGATGTATGACCAGCTGCTTGAGGCACCGCATAATCCGTTGTTCAACAGAGCGACGCAGGGCTTGTACCGACCGGGTTCGACCTTCAAGACGATCACAGCTACCGCAGGACTCAACGAGGGAGTGATCAACGGCGGAACCTCCTATTTGTGTAACAGAGAATACTTTTTCATTGATACTCGTTATAAGTGTACGGGCAAGCATGATTATATTTCCATTTCCCGTGCCATCATGGTATCGTGCAATGCGTATTTCTACGACCTGTCCCGTAACCTGACGATCGACAATATTACCAAATATGCCGCACTTTACGGTATTGGACAGAATACCGGCGTTGAAACAAGGGATTCCGCAGGATATATGGCTTCCCCGGAAAAATACCGTGAGCTTGGACTGCCGTGGACAGTTGGTCAGGTACTGCAGGCAGGTATCGGCAACGGTGAAACCATGGTAACACCTCTGCAGCTTGCCAATGTTGCCTGCACCATCGCAAACGAGGGTGTGCGTTACGAGCCGTATCTTGTGGACAGTATCTGGGATTATAATATGGAAAACTGCATTTCTAAAACACAGCCTACGGTTGCGGAAACGATCGACCTCAATTACAATTATGTCTATCATTATATTGAGGAAGGTATGATCATGGCATCTACCAACAATATGCCGGATGAGTATTCTCTCCAGAATCTCGGCTACAGCGTGGCGATCAAGACCGGTACACCCCAGTGGGAAAGCCGTGTGCAGGACTCCGTTTTCATCGGATATGCACCCGCCCATGACCCGCAGATTGCATTCGCAGGCATCATTGAGGGCGGCGAATATTCCAAGTATATGATACGTTCCATTCTGAAGCTTTATGAGGATGTTTACGGAATGCAGTGATTGCTTGTCATATTCGTTAAAACTGACAAATTGACTGCGTTAAAATGCAGTAATTTTCACAATTTTACGAATTTTGCCATTCAGAAAATTGACAAAATCCGTATTTGTGATATAATAATAAGTAGGCATATTATACAAAACAATATAGTAAGAGCCAACGTGAAAATGATGCGGAGGCTGTTTGGGGGAGGAGTTCAGGTGAACTCCGGAAAGGAGAAATTTCATGGCAAAGAATCCAAAGCTGATTGCAGTAACATCCGGTAAGGGCGGTACAGGAAAGTCCTCGATCTGTTACGGTCTGGGTTATACTCTGGCAAAGCAGGGACATCGTACCCTGATCATTGAGCTTGACTTCGGTCTGCGTTGTCTGGACATCATGTTCGGTATGTCCGGCAGTGTAAAGTACGATCTGGGTGACGTGCTTTCCGGAAAGAAAGAAATTCTGGACGCAGTTACACACGTTACATCTGCAAGCAATCTGAATATACTCTGTGCCCCGAAGGATCCGTTCATGACGGTAACGGCAGAACAGGTGGTAGACATCTGCCGCAAGATCAGAAAGTATTTTGATTACATTATCATTGATACCGGTGCAGGTATCAGTTCGCACGTATTTGACATTGTAGAGCAGGCAAACCTGATTCTGGTAGTGACCACACCTGACCCTGTCTGCATCCGTGACGCAACGATGATGTCCGATGAATTCTACAGACGCGGCAACAAGAGACAGCGTTTGATCGTCAATAAGATGAGCAAGAAGAATATTACCAGCAAGCTGATTCAGAATCTTGATGAGATCATTGATACTGTCGGCATTCAGCTGATCGGAGTGATTCCGGAAGACTTTGCTCTGGCAGAGGCAACAGGCAAGGGTGTTCCAATTGCACTGAATGCACCGAGTCTTTTGGCGTTCGATGCAATTTCCAAGCGTCTGAGCGGTGAACAGATCCCGTTGGTGATCAAGTAATAATGAAAAGCCGCACGGCGGCGGAAAGGGATGAGAAGTATGACAATAGCCTTAATTGCCCATGATGCGAAAAAAGAATTGATGGTACAGTTTTGTATTGC
>JAZOBK010000197.1:0-4726 GCA_045595985.1 Oscillospiraceae bacterium | reverse complement strand
GCCGGATACGGTTATCAATGTCGGTGTTTCCGGTCCCGGCGTAGTCCGTGCTGCAATTGCAAAGTATCCCGATGCCACCATTGACGGCATTGCGGATGTCATCAAAAAAACGGCATTTAAGGTAACCCGTATGGGACAGCTCGTAGGCTCCCGTGCATCCGAGATGCTCGGTGTTCCGTTCGGAATCGTGGATCTTTCCCTTGCTCCCACACCCGCAGTCGGCGACAGTGTGGCACATATTCTGGAGGGCATCGGTCTGGAGCAGTGCGGTACGCATGGTACTACCGCAGCACTTGCACTGCTTAATGACGCAGTCAAGAAAGGCGGTGTTATGGCGTCCTCCAATGTCGGCGGACTTTCCGGTGCATTCATTCCGGTTTCAGAAGATCAGGGCATGATCGACGCTGCACTTGCAGGAACGCTCTGTCTTGATAAGCTCGAAGCGATGACAGCGGTATGCTCTGTAGGATTGGATATGATCGTCGTTCCCGGCGATATTACTGCGGAAACCATTTCTGCCATCATTGCGGATGAAGCGGCAATCGGCATGGTGAACAATAAGACGACCGCAGTTCGTCTGATTCCTGCAATCGGTATGCAGGAGGGGGATATGCTGGAATTCGGCGGTCTGCTTGGCAGCGGTCCGGTTATGCCGATCAACCGCAAGTCCCCGGCAAAGTTCATTTCCCGTGGTGGCAGAATCCCTGCCCCCATGCACAGCATTAAAAACTGAGCGGTCCTCTTTGCAGGGGGATGCTGTCCCCCTGCAAAGGGAGGTTCATTTTCAATCCCTATATAAGGAGTAGAAATTATGAAATATTTAGTAGTACTGTTTGATGGCATGGCTGACTATCCCGTACCGGAGCTTGGCGGCAAAACACCGCTGGAAGCTGCGGATACACCGAATATGGATCAGCTTGCAAGGACAGCAACCGTTGGTCTTGTCAAGAGTGTTGACGACGGCATGAAGCCCGGAAGCGACGTGGCAAACCTGTCCATTCTCGGCTATGATCCGAAAAAATACTACACAGGACGTTCTCCGTTGGAGGCAGGCAGTATCGGTATTGATATGAAAAATACGGACGTATCCCTCCGCTGCAATCTGGTAACGCTGACGGATGAGGCGAATTATGAGGATAAGACCATTCTGGACTATTGTGCGGATGATATTTCCTCCGAGGAAGCTGCGGTGCTGGTTAAGTTCCTTGCAGAACATCTCAACAATGAGGAATTCACATTCTATAACGGCGTCAGCTACCGTCATTGTTTGATCTGGGATAACGGCACAATGGAGATTGGTTCACTTACACCGCCCCATGATATTACGGGCAAGCCTATTAAGGAATACATACCCACCCATCCGAATGCAGCGAAGCTGTATGATCTGATGGTAAGATCCTATGATCTTCTGAAGGATCATCCGGTGAATCTGGAACGCATCAGAAATGGCAAGCGTCCCGCAAACAGCATCTGGCTCTGGGGTGAGGGCGTGCGTGCACAGCTGGATGATTTCAGGGAGAAGTACGGGCTGAAGGGCAGCATGATCTCCGCTGTTGACCTGCTCAAGGGCATTGGCAAGTTTGCTGGTATGAACGTGGTGCAGGTGAATGGCGTGACCGGCTACATTGACACGAATTTTGAGGGCAAGGCACAGGCTGCGATTGCGGAATTCAAGAACGGTCAGGACTTCGTCTATATTCATGTGGAAGCACCCGATGAGTGCGGCCACAGAAATGAGATTGACAACAAGGTGAAGGCGATCTCCATCATTGACAAGACAATTCTCGGCCCCGTTACGGAATATCTGAGAAGTCAGGGCGATTTCAAGGTTCTGGTAACACCCGACCATGCAACGCCGCTGTCTCTGATGACGCATACCAACGATCCGATCCCGTTCTTCATTTACGATAGTACAAAGGAATGTGCGGGCGTGGATGGATTCTGCGAGAGGACTGCCAAGGAAACGGGACTGTTCATCCAGCCGGGTTACACCATTATGGGAGATTTTGCGAAATAATCTGAATATACGAGTTTCACCCCCACAGGTTTCAGTGGGGGTGATTTTGTGATATCATATTTCAATATTGACCAGAAGCTTATCGTGTTCTTCTGCTAATTCCTCAATTTCCTTTTCAAGGTTTTTCTTTGATTCCTGCAGTTTTCTTATCACGTCTTTGATTTGTTCAATTACATGGCGTAACTGTGATTTAGAACTTTGGATGAGATCAAGTGTATATAAATCAGAGAAAATGTCGTCGATAAAAACATCTATAAACTGAGAAAATCCACCAATGTTTACCAACAGATCCGCATGAATATCCACATCCGAGATCTCAGTACGGAAATCTTCAATTTTCTGCCGCATATACCACAGCTCTTTCTGTGCCCTTTGGAGGTGGGAATGCTTCATGAGTCCTGAGACCAATCCGCCGCCGGCTATGTCATATGCTCCCCAAACTTCTGCTTTCTTCAGTTTATCGAGAACACTTCTTACAGATTCCTTTGCACCATCACCTGCATCAAGTGCTTCGCAAACCTCTTTGAGTCGATGTTCTGCTGCAGCGATCTCCTCTTCAAGACGCAGGATTTCAGAAGCCATCGGGTTATAGGATTCTTTTACTGCATCTTCCTTTTCCTTCAGAAGAGCAGCATATTGCTCATCACAGCCAGTGAGCGATTCCAATTCTGCTTCGTGCAGGCTGATTTTTTTGCGTACTTCCTGAAGCTCATGCTCTGCTAATTCCAGTTTTGCCTGTACCGCAAGTGCTTGTGTACGTTCAATAGTGAGTCTTTCCTCTATTTTTCCAATCAGTACGTAGAAATATGCAGCGAGTGTTTCGCCTTCCAGCCGTTTCACGTCCGCTTGTTCCTTGGCATTTGAAAGCTGCAGATCATGAACGGTGCATTCCAGATTGCTTTGTTTATCGTAGAGGTGCTTGAGAATATTCTCAAGATGCTTCATACTGTGCGTTTTTTCACAAAGATCACGCAGCAAGTCATTTTGATTCGCCATAAATTACCTCTCTCTTTGTAAATGCTCCCTTTTTGAAAAACGAGGCAGCAACGTTTATTTCGTTTTTTTCTTTTTCTTCATAATTGCTCCCACCGTAAAAGCAACTGCAAGTCCCGTTGCAGCGATGCCTGCCAGCGGAATGGCAACCTTCGCAACCTTGGAAACAGGGCGGGTTTCACGTTTTTCGGGGGATATGATGATCGGTTTGGACTGCGGCACGGGAGGTGTGTAAACAGGATTGGGATCGTCCGTGGCGATTTCCACAGCGTCAAATTCCAGACTGCCGTCCACGATCTCAACTGATACCGTGTGCCATCCTTTGGAAAGTCCCTCGATCAGATAGAAACTTTCACGGAAGAGCGTGTTTTCGATCAGGACATTCTTCGCATAGAGCTTTCCATCAAGATGGATCGTCAGCATCACACGTTCCGTCTTTCCCAGCAGAGAAATACCGCTGCCGTGGAAACGGATCTCAAGCTGCGAGCCCACCTCACCCTTTGCACAGGTACGGTTGTAGAAGCGATAATCCGCCATACCGTTGAGCTCCCAGCCGTTTTGGGCGTTTTCGGGATAACGGATACGGGGGGACATACAATCGAGCCGCCAGCAGTAAGCAGGCATCTGCATGGGAATCGGTGCAGCAGAAATTTCCAGAAATTGATTTCGGTAATAGGCACTTTGCAGGCATATTCTGCCGGAACGCACCATGGGGGACTGCTCCGTGTGAAGCTCAGTGACGGAATGCCCGTTTACATAGGCAAGGATCAGCGTGCCAATGGCAATGAGCTGCAGTTTGTGTACGGCGTCGTATTGGAAATCCGTAAGCTTTCCGACTTCAAGGAGGTTGTCCATGTAACAAAGCTCCCATTTGCCGTCGGAAAACAGCCGCAGCATGATTCCGCACGCTGAGCTATCGGGGCAGGTCACAGCAGAATTGTAACGCATACCAAGTGCAGCGTAGTTGTCAAGCTCGTCAGATGCAAAGCGGAATGCCGTACTGCACCGGTAATTTGTCCAGGTATCGTCACCAAAGCAGGTAAGGGGATCGGGTGTTTTGCGGAAACGCCAGTCCGTCGGCAGATTGTCCTTTGTGATCATCTGCTGGAGTACATTTCCGCTGTCCGTTTTGACGATTTCAAACGCACCGCTCTGATCTGTCGTGTAGAGGGGGGCGTTGCCGCGTTCTGCGAGGAATTTGTCATCGTAAATGAATTTTTCACGGAACGGTAATTCCAGCCTTGAGGGCTGGGGAATCGGAGGATATGCGTCCCGATCTGCCTTTATGCCGGAAACATCCATCGTGGTTACTGTCAGCAGGGAATGGGGCTTGACCACTACGGGGAATGCCATATCTCCCTTGACAGGATGCAGATGCAGATCGTCGATCACCCTGAACCAGTTGCGGTCGATCTGATCGGGATTGCCGCAGCCGGCGGTTTCGACCAGATGCATCGTGTGCGGCAGCTCCGGTAAATGGCTGACGATCACCAGATAGGAACGTGGAATATCACTTTCATTGGAAATATGCATTGTCAGATGCTTGCGGTCTGGAGAAACCAGCGTCATGAAATTATGGGTGGTGTCCCAGATGGCGTGATTCTCCTCGCCGTCACCAAAGCACGCACTGTCCACATACTGCCATCCGCATTTTGCAAATCTGGTAAAATGTGAGGCGATCCAGAAGCCGACATCCCTCTTGTAATGTCCCGACCA
>JAZOBK010000196.1:0-17295 GCA_045595985.1 Oscillospiraceae bacterium | reverse complement strand
GATCCGACTTCCGATGTGGTTGTAGGTTTCGGCAACGATTTCCTTCAGCGGGGTAAGTCCTGTAACATCCCTACCCTGACGGATGTCGAAGATCCGCTGTTCTGCGGCATCGAGCAAAAGCTGTGCATCCGTTTCACCGCTCTGGATATCCGAAAGAATTCCCCTTGCAGCTTCCGCCAAGGTGCGGACATAGTACTTGCTGACAACAATATTGCAGTAGCTTTCGATATTGGAAACGGACGGCACGAGCTCTACCAGATTGCCGAGGTAATTTCTGCCCTCCGCCGCGGTTTCAAAAATCCTGAGGGAAACCGCTTCATTGAGAACCGTAATGACGTCGGCTCTGGCACCGGATGAAAACATCCGCACCATAATATTGAACAGCTTGCAGTGATTTTCCTGATAAAAGCATTCGGGCTTGATGTGCTCAAGCACCACGGACAGCACATCCGGTTCGATCAGGATCGCACCGAGAATGGTCTGCTCCGCTTCCAGACTGTAGGGCATTTCAATATCCTGAAATCCGCTTGTTTCAGCCATTTGATCTCCTCCTTTCCGGTTTGGGAAAATTATGAAATTCCCGAAAAAACGCCGAATATCACCTCCGAAAAATCAGAGGTGATATGAAAAATACTTATGCCTCGGTAACTTCGATCTTCACTTCGGCAGAGATCCCCGTATACAGGCGAATCTCCGCTGCAAACGAACCAAAGCTCTTGATGTCGGACTTGAGCACGATCTTCTTCTTGTCGATCTTGCAGCCGAACTGTACTTCGATCTGCTGTGCAACCTGTGCCGCAGTCACGGAACCGAACAGCTTGCCGCCCGCACCTGCCTTGCAGGTAATGACAACGGTTTTGTCATTCAGCTTCTCACGCAGCTCCTGTGCATTCTGCTTGTCCATGTCGATCTTGTGCTGTGCGGAGGACTGCTGTCCCTTGAGATGATTGATGTTTTCGGGGGTTGCCTCCACTGCGAGCTTTTTGGGCAGGAGCATATTTCTTGCGTAGCCGTCCGCTACGTTCTTCATTTCACCTTTTTTGCCCGATCCTTTTACATCGGCGAGAAAAATAACCTTCATGATGATCCATCCTTTCTGATTGACATATCACTGCTGCATCTGTGAAATCGCCTGCAGCAGCATTTGTTTTGCTTCTTCCATTGAAATATCGGGAATCTGTGTTGCCGCCATCGTCTGATGGCCGCCGCCGCCGAGTGCCTCCATAATGAGCTGTACATTGACAGCACCAAGGGAACGGGCGGAAATATTGATGATCTGGTTGATCTCGTAAATCACGAATGCAGCGTCAACATTCTGGATGCTCAGCAATTCATCCGCTGCCTGCGGTGCGACCAGTCGAACATCCGATGTGGTTTCCGAGGCAACGGCAATCGCATGACAGCCGACAATTTCCGCTGAACCGACAATATCCGTGCGGCTGCGGTAGGCTTCGATCGAGCCGGAGAACAGGCTCTTTACCTTCACGGTGTCCGCACCGATCTTCCGCAGAAATGCGGCTGCTTCAAAGGTGCGTACGCCCGTTCGCATTACAAAATTCTTTGTGTCGAGCATAATACCGGAAAGCAGACAATCCGCATAGCAGGATTCCACCATGCCGTCAAGCTTGCAGTACTGGATCAGCTCCGTCACCATTTCACAGGCGGAAGATGCATAGGGTTCGTGGTGGAACACCTTTGCATTATCCACGAAATTCACCGTCTTGCGGTGATGGTCGATCACCACAACATTATCCTTCGCTGCCTTATACAGCTTTTCGCTTTCGAGAATATCCTTGTTATGTGTGTCCACAATGATCAGCAGGCTGTCGTCAGAAATCATTTCCAAGGCCTGCAGCGGGCTCATAAACAGATCGCCGCCCACCTCGTCCATCATCATGGAAATCAGCTGCGGTGCAAGATTTTTCTGGGGATCGACCACAACGGAAACCGGAACGCCCAGAAGCCGTACCGCACCCGCCAGTCCGCAGGCAGCACCGATGGAATCCAGATCGCCGAAACGATGTCCCATAATAAAAACATTGTCGCTCCGCAGGATCAGATCCTGTATTGCACTTGCGATAATGCGTATCTTGGCACGGGATTTCTTTTCCACGCCCTTGGACACGCCGCCGAAAAACTGGTAGCCGTTTTCCGTCTTGACGGCTGCCTGATCGCCGCCCCTGCCCATTGCCATTTCCAAGCTCTGTGCGGCAAGCTGTTCGCCCTCACGCAGCGTGGGAGCACCATGCCCGACGCCGATCGAAAGCGTCACATAATTCTTGTCTTCCGTACGGATCTCCCTTGCAGCGTCAAGAATCCTGAACTTTTCCTGAAAGATCTGTTCCATATGACGTTCTTCAATAATCGCCATAAACCGTCCGTTTTTCAGTCGGCGGAGAATACCGTTGGTCTGGGAAATAAAGTTTTCCAGAAGCTTTTCAATGGCTACGCCGATCTCAAGTCTTACACTATCTCTGGCACTCTGGAGCAGATCCTCATAATTATCCACCATGATCAGCAGAACGCTGGGACGGCTTGCACGGTATTCCTTTTCAAGTGCGGAAAAATCCGTCACATCCGTCCACAGGAATGCCGTCAGCTCCGAACCGTCCTCCCGATAGGGCAGGGAGGAAATGCGATAGGTACGGTTCTGCCAGAGATATTCCTGTTCTTGTCGTTTTGGATCAAAGAACATCACATCATAGAGGTTTTTTCCGAACAGATCGACGCCCTCGAGAACCTGTCTGCGGAAATAATCATTATAATGCATCAGGATACCCTTGCTGTCCACCACGCACATACCCATCGGAAGCTGCTGGAGCGTTGCAAGCTCCGCACGCTCGCATTCCTCATTGAGCTGTGCCACGAACCGTATCTGACTGCGTCTGAAATAAACGGCGGCAAATACCATCACACCGATCAGCAGAACCGCCGGTATACAGCAGAAAAGTCCATATTCCACTCCGTGATACACCAGAAATGCCACCGGCAGAATCGTTGTGATCAGCAGCAGTACAACGATGATCCAGAGCAGGATATGCAGTTTTGGCTTCAATCCGTTCACCTCCTTGCAAAAAAGCTTTCAGCAGTTGCGATTTTTAGATTTCCATGATGATCGGCAGGATCACCGGGCTGCGTTTGGTCTTACTGTAGATGAAATCCGACAGTGCGTCACGCAGCTTGGTCTTGAGGGATGTCCATTCCTTCAGCTCATAGACGGAGCATTCATCCAGCGTATGGCACATCACCTGTTTTGCCTGCACCATGAGTTCTTCCGCTTCACGCACATAGACAAAGCCTCTGGAAATGATGTCCGGCCCTGCCACGATGGTGTTGCTTGCCTTTTCGATGCCCACAACAACGATGATCAGACCGTCCTCCGCCAGATGCTTGCGGTCACGCAGCACGATGGAACCGACATCGCCGACGCCGAGTCCGTCAACCAGCACTCTACCTGCCGGAACCTGTGAAACCACACGCATGAACGTGCCGTCCGTTTCAATGACATTGCCGATGGAGCCGATAATGATATTATCCTGCGGAATGCCCATTTCTACCGCTATGTTGCGTGCTTTGATCAGATGCTTGTATTCACCGTGCACGGGGATGAAGTACTTGGGTCTTGTCAGTGCCATCATGAGCTTCAGCTCCTCCTGACAGGCGTGACCGGAAACGTGTACCTCGTACATTGCCTCATAAACAACCTCCGCACCGGAACGGAGCAGCTCGTTGACGACCTTCGTAACGTGCTTTTCATTGCCGGGGATGGGGGTTGCGGAAATGATGATGAAATCCATGGGCGTGATATTGACCTTCTTATGGTCATTCATCGCCATTCGGGTAAGTGCGGACATCGGTTCGCCCTGACTGCCCGTGGTGATCAGCACGATCTGCTCAGGCGGGTACTGGTTCATATTTTCGATGTCAATGATCGTGTTTTTCGGAACCTCCAGATACCCAAGCTCCAGTGCGGTAGAGATCACATTGATCATGCTTCTGCCGAGAACCGCAACCTTTCTGCCGTTCTTTGCGGCAAGGTTGATGATCTGCTGGACACGGTGGATATTGGAAGAAAATGTCGCAATGATAATGCGTCGCTGTCCTGCCTTGGTGAACAGCTTTTCAAAGGATTCGCCCACCTTGTGTTCGGACTGTGTGTAGCCCGGACGCTCGGCATTGGTGGAATCCGTCATCAGTGCGAGAACGCCGCGGCTGCCAAGCTCACCAAATCTTGCAAGGTCAATGGGGCCGCCGTCAATGGGTGTGAAATCCACCTTGAAGTCGCCCGTATGCACCAGAACACCCGCAGGCGTGTGGATCGCCATGCCCATCGCACCGGGAATGGAGTGGTTCACCTTGATGAATTCCACTGCCATGCAGCCTAATTTCACGGTTTTGCGGGGTTCCATGACATTGAGGGATACCTTGTTCAGCATACCGTGTTCCTCAAGCTTGTGCTTGATCAGACCGATCGCCATACCGGAACCATAAACGGGTGCACTCACTTTTTTGAGCAGATAGGCAAGACCGCCGATATGATCCTCATGACCGTGCGTGATGATAATACCACGCAGCTTGTCGGCATTGCGTTCCACATAGGTGAAGTCCGGCAGTACAATGTCCACGCCGGGCATATCCGCATCGGGGAATGCAAGTCCGCAGTCGAGGATGAACATATCGTTGCAGCACTCAAAAACCGTCATATTCTTGCCGATCTCGTTCAGACCGCCCAGCGGAATGATACGGATCGGTGTACGGTGCTGTTCTTTCTTTTTCGGGGGCTGGGAAACCTGCTTCTGCGGATGGTTCGCAGCGTTTCCGTTATATTTACGGGGACCCGACCGATGGCCGGAATGACGTACGGTAAATCTCTTTCTTCTGGAATCATTGGATTTTGCGTTACTCAATATAATACCTCATTTCTTGATCAGCAGACTGACCGCACTCCCAAAGCTGCACTCTCTTTCAATTCGTGCCGCAAAACGCACGATTTCCGGTCAAAGAGAGAACTGTCCGAAGCATTGCAGCTGCATCAATGCACAACACAAACACCTGCACCGCCATGCGGCTGCAAGCTGATCATACAATTACAATGTAACGGACGGAGCAGTTGTGAGTAGAAAGCAGTCAGTTGCTCGGTGAATGCCGCACGGGAAGTCCGACGGCAGCGATTAAGTACAGGACGCTCGGGCGTCCCTGTTTATTCTGGGCAGTTGTGCCGAATATCATCATCCACGCCCTTTCGGAGAATTCCGAAAGCGAATACATACTTCTATTATAGTAAAATATCCGTATTTTGTCAAGTACGGCATTTGTCGAATCCACAGATTTTGGCAGTTTGGATAAAAACAAATGCGTCCGCAGGGATTATTCGTTACTCTGGGACAAATCCGCCGCTGCATTCTCCGCAGCACGCAGTTTTTTCTCCCAGAATCCGCAGAGTTCCGCCGCTGCCTCCATGGATTCGGCATATGCCATCAGCCGCAGAATTCCGCTGTTTGTGGGCAGTGCAATGCTTACCGCCCTGTCGGGATTGCTTCGCTGCAGTCTTTCCACGGCCTGTCTGCCAAGTGTTGTGGAAATCTCCCGTCTTGCCATATACATGGGCGGCAGAAGCGATACCGCAGCGGCAAGGGAAATGTGCCGCCTGTCCAGTATTCTCAAAATATGGGCAAAAAGCAGAATGCCATCCGTGCAGACGCCCTGCTGCGAGCAGAGCTTTGCGGCAGTCGGAGAAACTGCGGGCGTGAACAGCCGCAGGATCCTTCCGCCGAAGCGTGCGGCAAACTGCTCCGCCGCCGGGTGGAATTCCGCAGGAAGTGCCAAAGCTTCGCCGTTTTCCCGAAATGAGAGCAAGCTCAGGAGCAGCAGCCGATCGTGGGACACCATTCCCGATTCCGCCGAATACACACTTGCCTGCGTGCCGTCGTCGGAGAGATTGAGCACGATTCGCTCCCCTGTTCCGCCCGAAAACAGCCGCTGTGCAGTTTCCCGAAGTGCGGCGTTTCCGCAGCAGATCTCTACTGTAAACTGCGGCGGCGGCAGGATCTCCCGACATTTCAGCTCCCAGAGTGACAAAAACGACCGTGCGTCATGGAGTTTCCCACATTCCGTGATTCTTGTGGAAACCTTTCCCTCCAACGCCTGCAAAAGTCTGCGGTTTTGCATCGGATTCAGCGGGAATCCGTTTGCCCCTCGGGGAATGAGATACTGCACGCATTCGCCGTGCACCCAGAGAATGCCGTGACAGTTTGCGGCTTTTCCGCAATGGATGAGCTGCGAAAGTCCGCAGATCCCGCAATTCCACACCTGTGCTCCCTGCGATACCGCACCAACGGCAGCCGCAAGTGCAAACGGCTGTGCCGCTTTCCCGTCACACCCAACGGCGATGTGCATACCGAGTGCCGTCATCGCAGCTCCCGCCTGCAATGCGGTTTCTGCCGTATTCCATCGCGGCAGTCCTTCGTGGATGCCGTCATCCTCATCCACATAAAAATGCCGTTTCTGCGTTGTTTCCCGATGTGCAGAGGCAATTTCACCCTCCCCCACAACAGCGTCCTCCAGCGTCATTTCCCTGTCAACGAGGGCATGGCGGCAGACCACACAACGCCGCAGCACCGTACCTGCTCCAATCTGCACGCCATCCCCAAGAACGCAGTCCTCCAGCACAGCACGATCACCGATGATACAGTCATTGCCAATGATACAGGTTTCGGAAATCACGGTCTGTTTTCCCATGCGGATGCCCTGTCCGATACGGAAATACGGCATTCGGGGCAGGCTGAGCTGCTCACGCTGCATCCGCAGGTAATCCTGCGGTGTTTCGGGCATTCGGAATTCTGACAGAATCACCGTCAATGCCGTCTGCGGAACAAAAAGTCTGCTTCCCGCAGGGTGCAGCTCGGCATTGGTGGGCGTGCCGTCGGAATGCATAAGATGCACAGGTGCGGCATCACAGAGAAACCGCAGCTCCCCCATGTTCCACTTCGGCAGGCAGAGCCTGCGGAGAACAAGCGTGGGGGCTTCGGTACGCAGATTTTCGGGGGAGTCCGTGAAATGCAGCTGCGGCGAAATCGACAGGGAATCTGCCAGAGAACGCACCGCACGATCCGCCCCGACAAGCGTAATGTCGGTGATGCCGTCCCGTTCCAGAAACCGCAGAATATGGGAAAGCAAAGGAATATTGCAGCACGGCAGGAGTGCTTCGGGCACGGAACGGACGGGGATGCAGGAAACCAGCCCGTCACAGAACAAAATTGCGTGCATGGAAAAACCGCCTTTCTATATGTTCTTTTATCAGTATGAGCGTGAGAACACCAAAATATGCAGGAACAAAACAGGGGGATCCATCCCCATCCGAACAGATCCCCCGAAATTCATACGATTCCCATACGCTCCCGCAGCTCCTTGCCCATCGAAAGCCACAGGATCAGCACATACACCGCACCGCCGCACGCCACCGATACAAGCAGGGAGATTCTCTGGGAAAGATGCGGCAGCACCCTGCTGTAGCAAAGCCACGCCGTTGCCGCACACATGGCAGAAGCATAGCCGATACAGAGAAATGACCTGCCGACTGCAAGCGGTTCGCCCAGTTCCTTACGCAGGAAATACAGTGCCAGCAGCAGGATCACACCATAGCAAAGGCTTGTGGAAACCGCTGCACCTGCCGTATACAGCAGCGGAATCAGCAGCAGATTTCCCAAAAGCTTCACCGCAACGCCTGCCGCCATAATTTTCACCGGCAGATCCGCACGCCCGATCGCCTGCAGCAGGCTGAACACTGGGAATGCCAGACACAGGAACACCAATCCCGCCGCCAGATACTGCAATCCGCTGCAGGCGGCGTCGATTTCCGCAGGACGTCCGGCATAGAGGAATTCCAGAATCCCCCGTGCCAGCACGAACATTCCGCCCGCCGCAGGAACTGCCGCAAGCCCCGTCAGCACCAGTACCTGTGATGCGTAACCGGAGGCTTCCCTGCGATCCCCCCTTGCCCATGCCTGTGCTGTGCAGGGAAGAACCCCCTTTGCAAACATATTTGTCAGGGAGGGAACCAGATTGAATACGGTCACGGAAAGTCCCATAAAGGAGCCGTACACGAATGCCGCCGCTTCTTCCGGAGGAATGTCGTGAGAAAGGGACGCCCCCTCATAGAATGCCGCCGCATCTTCAGCGATCATGTCGTTGAAACAGCGGATGACCGTCACCAGATCAATGAGTGAGGTAAGATTCGTCACAAGAGAACCAAGAGCCACGGGAATCATCACCGCCAGCAGCATCCGCACGATCTTCCATGATGGGGCTTTTGCAGCGGAATTGACAGGATGCTGCCGTTTTACGCTGAACACAAGCGTACAGAGCCAGCCCGCCGCCGTTGACAGCGTTACACCCAGCACAGCGGCGGCAGCGGCAGCCCCCTCACGGCTGATGCCGCTGAAAAACGGCGGCAGCTCCGGAATTTCGAGTACAAGATGGCAGAGCCACAGACCGCACAGAAGCTTGCAGAGGGCTTCCATCGCCTGCGATACGGCGGTGGGATACATATTGCACAAACCTTCATGATAACCACGTTCCACCGCCGTCAGACAGCTGAACAGCACCGCAGGAGCAATGGAAAGCACGGCAGGATATGCCTCCATGCTTTCGGCAGTATAGAGCGTGAACACCCTTGCCGTCAGAACGGCAAGTGCCGTGCCGGCAAGTCCGCCGATGAGGAACATCCGCCTTGCGACGCTGCGGATGTGCAGTGCACCGGATGCGTCCCCCGATGCGGCACAGGCGGCGACGGAACGTGCCACCGCCGTGGAAAGTCCTGTGACAAACACCGCATACAGCGGCAGGAACAGCCCGTAGGCACAGCTGAAATATCCCATTCCCGTGCCGCCGAGGAGGTTTGTCAGCGGAATTTTTAACAGTGCACCAAGGAGCTTTGCCGTGAGTGCGGAAATACCGAGAATGAGAGAGCCTTTGAGGAATGTTTGTTTTTTCATGACGAAATTTCCTTTCCGCTTCAGCGAAAATATGCTCCGCTGCAACAAATTTTTCAGTTTTTTTAAATTTTATGTTGCCGAAATGCAAATTATGTGCTATAATAGAAATAAGCCTCTGCACTTGAACGGTTTTTCCCTTTGATAGGTGATATTTTTTAACCGGGAGCAATACAATGTTCCAAAGGCAGAGAGTTTTTAGCAAAAAGGAATGAAGTACATGAATTATTCTTTTTCTGAAAAGGTTTCACAGCTGCAGGCTTCTGCAATCCGTGAGATTCTGAAATATACCGCAGATCCCGAGGTTATTTCATTTGCAGCCGGAAATCCCGCCCCCGAGGCATTCCCCATCGAGGCAGTGAAGGAGATTTCCGAAAAAATGCTGGCTGAAGAACCGATCGCTGTGCTGCAGTACGGCATCACCGAGGGTTATACGCCCCTGCGTGACATGATGAAACAGCGTATGGCGGCAGCCGACTGCTTCAATGCCGAGCGTGAGGATCTGATCATCACCTCCGGTGCACAGCAGGTCATGGAGCTTGCCTGCAAATCCTTGTGCAATGCCGGCGATACGCTGATCTGTGAAGCACCCAGCTTCATCGGTTCGCTCAATGCGTTCAAATCCTACAATGTCAATCTCGTGGGCGTTCCACTGGATGACGAGGGCATGGAGCTGAATGCTCTTGAGGCTGCCCTCAAGGCAAACCCCAATACCAAGCTGATCTATGTGATCCCCAATTTCCAGAATCCCACCGGCAAGACCACGAGCCTTGCCCGCAGAAAGCAGATCTATGCACTCGCACAGAAGTACAACACGCTGATCCTTGAGGATAACCCCTACGGCGATCTGCGTTTCACGGGCGAACACGTTCCGAGCATCAAGACCATGGATACCGACGGCAGAGTGATCTATGCGGGCAGCTTCTCCAAGGTGCTTGCCCCCGGCATCCGTGTGGGCTATGCGATCGCTCCGAAGGAAGTCATTGCAAAGATGGTGGTCTGCAAGCAGGTTTCCGACGTGCAGAGCAATAATTTCGGTCAGATGCTGGCGTACAGCTTCCTCAAGAATTATGATTTTGACGCACATCTTTCCATGCTCAGAAATATCTACAAGCAGAAGTGCGAAAGAATGCTTGCCGGTATGGATGCGGCATTTTCCAAGAAAATTCAGTTCACTCGTCCCGAGGGCGGTCTGTTCATCTGGTGCACGCTCCCCGATGACTGCGATATGATGGGCTTCTGCAAGAGAGCCGTTTCGGAATATAAGATCGCAGTGGTTCCGGGCAGTGCATTCATGGTGAGTGAATCCGACAAGACCACGTCCTTCCGCATGAATTACTCTACGCCCACCGATCAGGCGATTGATACCGGCGTGGAAATTCTCGGAAAGCTGACAAAGGAAATGTTCGGTTAACAAGAAAGATGCTCATTTTTGAGTGATTATATACGAAAGGAATTTTGAATCATGGCAGTAGTAAGACGTTCTCCGCTGGATCCGTATCCGGTGACACCTAAATATCTGGCAACCCGCAGCAGTGCACTGCACATCCCGCCTTCACAGTTTTCCAAGATGAAGTTCAAAGCGGATGAAGTGTACGGCGTTGTGGTGGATATGCCGATGAGTCCGGTGATCATGGTAACCATGGTGTGCTTCATCAATGGTGCCGCAAACCTGTATTTCAATAATGGTGCAGAGTATACCGGTGCATCCGTGAAATACAAGTCCGTTGTACAGGCAGCAAGAAATCTGGTTGTCAATTCCAACCAGCTCCTGCCCCTGGGCACAAAGACCACGCAGTTCCCCCTGCCCACGAACAACGGCCATCATGTATATCTGATGACAAAGCGTGGCACATTCAAGGTGGAAATTGATCCCCGCAACCCCGCTGCTCTGGAGCGTGAAAAGCGTGTGATCCATTATCTGTACCAGCAGGTAATGGCTGCACTCCGTGTGGCTCAGATGCGTGACAACGGCGGTGAAGCGGCAGTTACCGGAGGCGATAAGGCATGAGTGAGCAGGTACAGCAGCCCGCTGCTGCACAGGAAAAAAAGCTGATTTTCAGCGGCATCCAGCCCACAGGCACCTTTACGCTCGGCAACTACATCGGTGCAATACGCAACTGGAAACCCCTGCAGGAAGAATATCGCTGTATTTACTGCGTTGTCGATATGCACGCAATTACGGTAAAAATTGAGCCTGCAAAGCTTCGCCGCAACACGCTTGAGGCATACGCACTTCTGCTTGCCTGCGGCATCGACCTCGACAAGTCCCTGCTGTTCATCCAGAGCCATGTCAAGAGCCATGCGGAGCTTTCATGGGTCCTCAACTGCTCCACGCAGTTCGGAGAGCTTTCCAGAATGACGCAGTTCAAGGAAAAAAGCCAGCGTCATGCGGATGACATCAACGCCGGTCTGTTCGATTATCCCGTACTGATGGCGGCGGATATTCTCGCATACAATGCGGATCTCGTTCCCGTCGGTGCGGATCAGACGCAGCATCTGGAACTTGCAAGAACCATCGCCCGCCGCTTCAACGGCAGATACGGCGATACGTTCACGGTTCCGGAGCCGTATATTTCCCCGATCGGTGCAAGAGTCATGTCATTGCAGGATCCGACAAAGAAGATGTCCAAATCCGATGACAATCCTCACGCCTGCATCCTGATTCTGGATGACAAGGATACCATTATCCGCAAGTTCAAGCGTGCCGTGACCGACAGTGAAGCGGAGATCTGCTTCCGTGAGGGCAAGGATGGCATCAACAACCTGCTGACGATCTATTCCGCTGTTACCGGCAAGTCCATTGATGACGCCGTAAAGGAGTTTGAAGGACAGGGCTACGGTACATTTAAGCTTGCAGTCGGCGAAGCGGTTGCGGATCATCTGGCACCGGTTCGTGAAAACTACACAAAGCTCATCGCTGACAAGGCATACCTCAAGGAATGCTACACCCGCTGCGGTGCAGAGGCTCTGCGGTATTCGCAGAGGATCCTGAGCAAGGTATACCGCAAGGTCGGCTTTATCGACGCAAGATAAATAGGGAGATTCCCCGAAACATGGGCAATCTATAGGGAGGAACTATGGTTGAATTTGAACAGAAGCCGCAGTATGGCATTGCGGATCTGCAGGAAATCGTAAGACTTCTTCGCAGTCCGGGCGGCTGTCCGTGGGATAAGGAACAGACACACACCTCCATCCGGAATGATTTTCTGGAGGAAGCATATGAGGCAGTGGAAGCAATTGATCTGCTGGATATGCCCCTTATGCGTGAGGAACTGGGGGATGTTCTGCTGCAGGTGGTATTCCACTGCTGTCTGGCAGAGGAGGAAAGCCACTTTGATTTCGCAGCTGTCTGCGATGAGATCTGCAAAAAGCTGATCGTCCGCCATCCCCATGTGTTTGGCGATGTGAAAGCTGAGGATACGGATACGGTTCTGAAAAACTGGGATGCCATCAAAAAGGAAACCAAAGGGCAGGAAACCTATGCGGATACACTGCACAGCGTTGCCAAGTCCCTGCCTGCACTGGCAAGGGCACAGAAGGTCGGCAAGCGTGCCGCAAGAGCCGGCATGGATTTTGACGATGCGGCGGCGGCATTTGACTGCGTCCGTGCGGAACGTGCGGAACTGCAGGCGGCGATCGTAGAGGGCGACAAGGTGATGATGGAGGAAGAACTGGGCGATCTGCTCTTTTCCTGCGTCAATACCGCACGCCATCTGGGAATCGACGCAGAACAGGCTTTGACAAAGGCAACCGCCAAATTCATCGACCGCTTTGCGGCGACCGAACAGCTGGTCAGTGCGGATGGTAAGAATATGCCCGACCTGACCATTGAGGAACTTGATGTGTACTGGGATGATGCCAAGGAGCATCAGCGTCAGGCACAGGAACAACAAATCGAACAAGAGAATACACAGGAGGAAAATCACAATGACTAAATCTGAACTCATCGCAAAATATGCAAAGCACAGCGGCTGCACCAAGAAGGAAGCGGAGGCAACCGTAAATTATATTTTTGATACCATCCGTGATACACTGGCAACGGGCGAAAAGGTCGTTCTGACCGGTTTCGGCACATTTGATGTCAGAGATCGCCGTGAGAAGGTATGCCTCAACCCGAGAACCGGCGAGCCGATCCAGCTCCCGTCCGGCAAGGCCCCGGCATTCAAGGCAGGCAGAGGTCTGAAGGATGCGATTAATCCGAAGGAAGACTAAACGATGCGTCTTGACAAATATCTGAAAAATTCCCGACTCATCAAACGCCGCACCATTGCCAACGAGGCTTGCGATGCCGGCAAGGTCATCGTCAACGGCAAGGTGGCGAGAGCTTCCTATGATGTGAAGGTGAATGACGTCATTGAAATCCAGATGGGCACCCGTCCCGTAAAAGTGCGGGTGCTGGTGGTAGCCGAGCACGCAACCAAAGCCGACGCTGCGGAAATGTATGCTGTGGTCAATGAATAGAAACACTGTATGCCCCGTTGATTGACGGGGCATTTACATTTCTCTTGAGCATTATAAAATAGAAAAGGACGATGCCGAAGCACCGTCCTTTATTCGTATTGTGTTACTATTCCTTAGCCAAGAACAACGACAACCTCGTGTACGCCGCCATCCTTTACAGGAATCACATTGCCTGCAACAGCCTCGCCGTCAACAGTCATGGAAACAACGCCCTTGCAAACGTGGTTCGGGTTCTCAACCTTGATGTTGTAGGTTGCACCACGGAACTGTCTGGTTGCCGTGAAGCCGTCCCATGCAGCAGGAATGGAGGGATCTACTCTCAGACCGTCGAAATCAGCAGCGATGCCGAGGATGTACTGAGAAATCGCAACCATGTTCCATGCAGCAGTACCTGTCAGCCAGGAGTTCTTGCCCTCGCCGAAGCGGCTTGCATCCTTACCGGCAATCATCTGACCGTATACATAGGGCTCAGTCTTGTGGAGATCAGAGATTTCCTCGTTGAATGCGGGAGCGATCTTGCTGTAATACTCGAATGCCTTGTCGCCTCTGCCTGCATAAGCCTCTGCACAGATGATCCATGCATTATTATGTGTGAAGATACCTGCGTTCTCCTTGTATCCGCCGGGATATGTGGAGATTTCGCCGTACTGGATGTAGTACTTGCTGTATGCAGGATTGTTCAGTACCAGACCGTACTTGGTGTTGAGGTACTTGTCGATGGAATCGAGAGTCTTAATATCAGCTCCGACATCCTTACCGATCTCGGACATAACTGCGAAGCCCTGCGGCTCAATGAAGATCTTGCCTTCCTCGCACTCCTTGGAGCCCATCTTTGCACCTGTGGAATCGTATGCACGGAGGAACCAATCGCCGTCAAATGCGTGTTCCATCACGTTCTTCTTCATCTTGTCGATCTCAGCCTGTGCAGCAGCAGCCTCATCATCCTTGCCCAGATGCTTGAGAATTGCAACATAGTTCGGGCCTGCATATGTAAAGAGTGTCGCTACCATGACGGACTCTGCAACCTTGGAGTAACCGCCCTCAGCAGCAAACTTGGGGTTGGTGTAGGTCTGGAAGCTCTCGCCGGGTGTGTCGGAATAGCAGGAAAGGTTCACACAGTCGTTCCAGTCCGCTCTCATCGCCAGCGGCAGATTGTGCGGGCCGAGGTTGTTTACAATCTTGTAGAAGGAAACCTTCAGATGGTCAAGCATGGGCTGTGCCTTGCTCATATCGTTGTCATAGGGAACCATCTCGTCGAGAATGCCCCAGTCGCGTGTTTCCTTGATGTAAGCAGAAACGGAGAGGATCATCCACAGCGGATCGTCGGAGAAATCGCCGCCAATATCGGAGTTGCCCTTCTTGGTCAGGGGCTGGTACTGGTGATAGCAGCCGCCGTCGGGAAGCTGTGTGGAAGCAATATCAATGATACGCTCTCTTGCTCTGTCAGGAATCTGGTGAACAAAGCCGAGGATATCCTGGTTGGAGTCACGGAAGCCCATGCCTCTGCCGATACCGCTCTCAAAGTAGGATGCGGAACGGGAAAGGTTGAAAGTAACCATACTCTGGTACTGGTTCCAGATATTTACCATACGGTCAACCTTGTCATCGGGTGTATTAACATTGAGGATACCCAGAAGCTTATCCCATGCAGCCTTCAGCTCTGCAAGACCTGCAGCAACCTTCTCGGGAGTATTGTACTTCTCGATCATAGCGAGAGCCTTCTCCTTGTTGATGGTAACACCGTCAGCCTCAAACTTCTTGTCAACGGGCATTTCAACATAACCGAGGATGAAAACAAGTGTCTTGGATTCGCCCGGAGCAAGTGTGATCTTCTTGTAGTGGGAAGCGATGGGAGACCAGCCGTCAGCAAAGGAATTTGCGGGCTTGTCAGCCATAACAGCCTGCGGATCACCGAAGCCGTTATACAGACCGATGAAGGAATCTCTGTCTGTGTCATAGCCGTCGATGGTGTCATTTACTGTATAGAAAGCAAAGTGGTCACGTCTGTCTCTGTACTCGGTCTTGTGATAAATCGTGGAATCTACGACCTCTACACGGCCTGTGGAGAAGTTTCTCTGGAAGTTTGTGCAGTCATCCTGTGCATCCCACAGACACCATTCTGCAAAAGAGAACAGGGAGAAGGTCTTAGCCTCTGCACCTTCATTGGTGAGAACAACCTGCTGCACTTCACCATCGTAATTCTGGGGAACAAAGAATGTAACCTCAGCCTTGAGATCATTCTTCTTACCGGTGATAACGGTGTAGCCCATACCATGACGGCACTCGTAGCTGTCAAGCTCGGTCTTTACGGGAGACCAGCCGGGATTCCATACTGTACCGTTATCGTTGATATAGAAATAACGGCCGCCCATGTCAATCGGCACGTTGTTATAGCGGTAACGGGTAATTCTGCGAAGACGAGCGTCCTTGTAGAAATGATAACCGCCTGCGGTATTGGAAATCAGTGAGAAGAACGCCTGTGTTCCGAGGTAGTTGATCCACGGATAGGGAGTTCTGGGGGAATTGATGACGTATTCCTTATTGGCGTCGTCAAAATATCCGAACTTCATAAGCTTTAACTCCTTTGTCTTATATTATGTAACTTTCTGTTCTTATCGGGCATCGCCCGACAGAACACCTCTTTCATTATATCATATTTTTCGATGGTTGGCAAGCCCCTTTTCCCCTTTTCTCAGCTGAAAATATATTCTGTGCTTTGTGCAGGTTGTACAATTCCGAAACACATTCCGCCCGAAATTCCGTCAGACAGCGTTTTCTGTGTGGAGTTCCAGCCCACCTTGCAAAAATACGCATCTTTTTGAAAATTTTTTCAATTTACCATTGACAATTGTAAATTCGTATGGTATAATGTATTTACCATGGTAAAGGAGGGTAATTATGAATTACTTAGCAATTGCAAATCTGATGGAATCCAATAACAACGGATCGTCAATCTTCACCCTGCTGCTCAACGCCGCACTGATTCTGGGCTACTGGTTTCTGTTTGTGAAAGCCGGAGAGCCGGGCTGGATGAGCATCATCCCATTTCTGAACCTGTACAAGATGTTCGAGATGGTCTACGGCAACGGCTGGAAGATGTTCCTGCTGCTGGTGCCGGGACTGAACATCGTTTTATGGATCGGCTACTGCATCCGGTTTGCACAGGTGTTTGACAGGCACTGGGTATTCGGGCTTGGTATGCTGTTTCTGCCGCAGCTTTTCACGCTGTATTTCGCATTCAGCAGTGCAAGATACACAGGTCCGGTCTACAAATTTATTTAAGGCACACCTTGACAAATTTCGACAAATTCAGTATAATTAAAAATATCATGATGTAAAGGAGGGATTATCGTGGACAATACAATGATGATGGATCAGGGTTCTGAAGCCGGTGCAGCGGTGCTGGTCGGTATATATGTAGTTTACTTCATCGTCCTTTTTGCAGTTACAATACTGATGTATGTTGCACAGTGGAAGCTGTTCACAAAGGCAGGTGAAGAAGGCTGGAAGTGTCTCATTCCGATCTACAACGGTTATGTGATGTTCCAGATCATTTACGGTCAGGGCTGGAAGTATTTCCTGATGCTGGTGCCGGTTCTCAACTACATTGTTGCGATCGCATACATGGTTCGTATGGCACAGGTATACGGTAAGGGCATTGGATTCGGTATTCTGAATCTGCTTTTCACACCGATCACAATGTGTATCCTTGCATTCGGCGATGCCGATTACGAGGGTCCGATCGACAGTTTCCTGTAAGCAGACATAAAGCCGCAGTTCCTACTGCGGCTTTCAGCTTGTCAAAAAGTAATTTTCAGCGGGCTGGAAAAACGTATTTATG
>JAZOBK010000195.1:0-6783 GCA_045595985.1 Oscillospiraceae bacterium | reverse complement strand
TGGCTACGATCCGACTTGAAGAATAATACGATGACATACAGGAGGCGTTATCATGAACGAAAATACGAATAAACGTAAGGAACATATCAAAACGGCACTGATCATTTTTCTGGCGTTGCTGCTGGTGCTGACATTCTTTTCGAATACCATCCAGAACATCAGTCTGCCGATCGTCGCAGCACAGTATGCAGGCTACGGAACGATCACGGAGGCAGTCCGCTGTTCGGGCGTCGTGACGGCGAACCAGAACTATGAGATCCTTGCCGAGGGAAACCGTACCGTGGAAAGCGTTGCGGTCAAGGTCGGGGATGAAGTCAGGGAGGGGGATGTCCTGTTCGTGCTGGAGGGTGCGGATAGCGGCGAGATGATCGAGCAGGCGAAAATGGCACTGGAGGATGCGGAGCTGAACTACCGCAAAGCACTGCTGACTGCCGTTCCCGATTATACGGCACAGGATCTGGAGATCGCCAATGCCCGTGAGGATCTGCAGGATGCTGTAACTGCACTCAACAAGGCAAAGAACAGCGGCGGCATTTCCCGTTCGGAATACGAAACTGCCCTGAATACCGTGACGCACCACACCGATCAGCTCACAGTTCTGACGGGCTGTCAGGCAGCACTGGAAAGCGGCGAATACAGTGCAATTTCGCAGGATTACGCAAACGCCCTCATTATCCGAAAAGACGAGCTGGACGCCGCATCCGCAGCAGCGGCAAAGGCACAGTCGGATTATGACGCCATTGCAGGTGGAATCACCGTGGATTCCGTTTCCCAGACACAGCGGATCGCAGCACTTGAGCGTACCGCATCCGAAGCGGAGCTTGCATATACCCGTGCCAAGGAGGATTATGAGGCAAGCGGCGGTGATATTTCCTTAAAGCGAGCGATGGAGGACGCAGAAACTGTGATGCATTACGCACAGGAGGATGTAACCAAGGCGAAGGAAACCCTGACGCAGATTCAGGAGCAGGAGAAATCCGCTGTACAGGCAAAGCTGGTTTGGCAGGACAAACAGCGTGCATTGCATACCGCACAGAGTGCATTTGACGAAGAATTCACCAAGGTGAAAAACGCACTGGATACCTCCGCTGCGGAGCATACAGCGGCGATGGAAGCTGCAAACCGTACCATTTCCGCATATGAATCACAGGGCATAGTGGATATTGCCGCACTCGAGGAGCAGGTAAAGCAGCAGGAGCGTGCATTGGAAAGTATGCTCATTTCCCTTGAATCGGCAAAGAAGAATGATTCCCTCACACAGCAGATGAACAGTCTGGATCTGCAGGGACAGCAGACGGCGATCGTAAGAATGCGGAAAGAGCTGGAGGAGCTGAGGAAAAACAGTGGTACACTGACCATAACCACCAAGCATTACGGTGTTGTGGCAGCGGTAAACTATGCAACGGGCGACAGCGTGATGGACGGATCGTCCCTTGCAACCATCAATATGACCGATTCGGGATATACCGCACAGTGCGTGGTTACCGCAAATCAGGCAAAAAAAGTAAGCGTCGGCACGCAGGCGGATGTCACAAACAGCTATGGCTATGGCGTCAAGGCTCATCTTGTGGATATTAAAACGGACACGCAGAATCCAACGGGGGCGGACAAGATCCTTACCTTTGAGGTGACGGGAAATGTGACAGTCGGACAGATGCTTTCCTTCTCCATGCCTTGTTCCAGTGCAAGCTATGACTGCGTGGTTCCCACCAGTGCCATTATGGAGGACAACGAGGGCAAGTTTGTCATGGTCGTTACTGCCAAGAGTACACCGCTGGGCAATCGTTATTATGCCAATCGTGTGAGTGTGGAGGTGTTGGCGGCGGATGAGATCAGCAGTGCCGTTTCGGGTGATATTATGTCCTCAGATTTTGTGATTACCACATCTGAAAAACCGCTGAAAAACGGTATGCAGATCCGTATGGAGGACTGATGACATGAAGATTCGCAAGAAACAGTGGATCTGCGGTGGTGCAGCCGTGCTTTCACTGGCGGTATTCGGTGTGCTGACAGCCGTCAGCAGCCATATTGCGGGACTGCATGAAGCCCAGTATGCTGCAAAACGCTGGCAGGGGGACAGTGATTTACGCTATACGCAGATGAGTGCATTCTATCCTGCGGACGCAGGCGTGACGGAGGACAGCCTGCAGTACATACGGGAATCCGTGGATGCCGCCGTGCGTTCCGCATCGCTGACCGCCCCAAACGCAAATGCAAGGGTGTGGTGTGACGCCTACAGTGCACCTGCGGGCAGCGTGCAGGCAGCCGGCACCAAACGCTATCCCGTGCAGGCGGAGGTAACGGCAGTCGGAGGCGATTTCTTCGCATTGCACGCTCCCGTGCTGCGAAGCGGCTGTTTTCTGCAGGAAAACGACCTGATGCAGGACAGACTGGTGCTGGATGAAACCCTCGCATGGCAGCTGTTTGGTTCATCCGATGTGGCGGGGATGGAGGTGCAGATCGGCAGCAGGATGTATCCTGTTGCAGGCGTTGTGGCACAGGAAACGGATTATGCGTCCGAGAAAGCTTATGGGGAATTTCTGAGAATGTACATTTCCTTTGATCTGTATGAGGAATGGACTGCGGAAAGGGGCGGTATGGCAAACATTACCTGCTATGAAATGGTACTTCCCGATCCCGTGCGGAATTTCGCAAGGAACACCTTCGAGCAGTCGGTGGGCATGGGCGGCAATATGAAAATTATGCAGAATACGGATCGTTTTTCGATTTCAAATCGCTGGAAACAGCTTCGCAGCCTTCATGACATGATGGTCGTTTCGGACAGTCTTGCCTATCCGTTCTGGGAAAATGCCGCAAGGATCGTGGATTTTGATCTGGCACTCCTTCTGGCGGGGCAGATCCTTTTCCTTCTGTACCCGCTGCTGACAGTATTTCGGATCCTGTGGAGGATCTACCGTACAGTGGACAATTTCGTTGTCAAAAAGCGGCAGGCACACAAAAACCGCTTCCGATCGCTGATCAAAACCGACTGACGCCATCAGCTTTTACAAAGTAAATGTACATAAATTGTGCAACCTTACAAAGTTTTGGGGTGTATACCCATTTGTGTCAGGAATCTGCCTTTTGCGGTGTATTACGTATAGAGAGGTATTCTCTGTACAAGTGAACCGTATGAACATATTGGCAATGAGTACAGAGAGCATGATCTCTGTACTCATTTTTTTGAAAGGAAGATCTTAATGAAAAAGAATATCATAAAGCTTGCAGCAATTGCCATTGCCGCTCTGCTGGCAATACCTGCCTTTACGGGATGTCAGGTAAAGAAAAAAGGTGCAACACTGGAGCTGAACATGGATAACTCCTGGAACAGCGAAAGAACGCTGACGAACATTTCGCATAGTGCACAGATCGGCGTGGGAAAGAATATGCTTTGCTGGAAGTCAAAACCCAACGGAGATGAGGAATTCGTGCTGTACGATCTGGAAACAGGAGGATACGAGCGTTTCCTGTCAAAGACATCGGAAAGCCTTCAGGGTGCCGAACGACTGAGCTGCGTCCCCATCCGACTGCCCGATGGAAATGTCGGTATCGTGAACATGGTCTTTCAGGGCAAGGGCGGCGGAGAATATGACATTCACCGCCGCACGATGGATGTCTATGATACGGAAATGCAGTTTCTGGAAACCCGCGAGATCCCGACGGATTTCTGGGGAGATCAGTATTTTTATGGCATTTCCAATGCCATCGACAGCAAGGGCAATTGGTACTGTGCCGATCAGGACATAGAAACGTCCAAGGCAATTCTGACTGTGTACAACGACAAATTTGAAGCATACGGCGAGATCGAGCTTCCCTATGACAATACGGACAGTCTGTTCACAGGTGCGGACGGTGCGGTATATGCGGCTGCGACTGATTATAACAGTGCCGGATCCTCTTTTGTGCAGAAGATTTATAGGCTTGATGCCGAAGCTCGCACCTGCGAGGATATTGGCGTGTACACCCCCGGATCAAGTTGGTATGCGACGGGAACACAGGGATATGACTTTTATTATTCCACGGAAAATGGTCTGTACGGCGTCAAGGATAAGGAAACCACGGAAATCATCAACTGGGTGAATTCTGATTTTCCAAGCGGAAGTATCAGCAACTTTTACCCCATGGAAAACGGTGATTTTGTGGTGTATCAGTACTACGATAAGGAATACTGGTACGCCACGCCTCGCTCACAGGAGGAGATCGACAGCACCAAGCTCATCAGCCTTGCGGCGGTGAATTTGTCATGGGAGCTGGAAGAAGCCGTGATCGACTACAATCGTGCGGAATCCGGCTACCGCATTGTCGTCAAGGACTACAGCGAATACAATACGATTGATGAGCCGTACCTTGGCTATGAAACCATGAAGAAGGATATGCTCGACGGCATTGTTGCGGATATGATCTGCACGGAGGGCGTGAATTTCGAAAGCCTTGCGACCAAGGGGTTGTTTGCCGACTGGTACACGCTCATGGATGCGGACGAGGAATTCGACCGCAGCGATTACATCACGAATTTCTTTGAAACCCACGAATATAACGGAAAGCTTCTACGGCTGGGCGTTTCCTACCGTATCAAAACGACCGCTGCCAAAACCCGTTACGCAGGCGATACGCAGGGTCTGAGTCTTGGGGAACAGCTGGATATTCCGCTTCCCGAGGGCATGGACAGACTCGTCTACAGTCCCTCGGATATCATGATCCAGACCTATATGCAGAATCTCCAGACGGGCTGCATCAACCCCAAAACAGCACAGTGCTGTTTTGATTCCCCTGAATTTGTAAAGCTTCTAAAAATGATCAATGGCATTCCGGGATCGGACAGGTATTATGAGGGGGATTTCCAGATCGTTGGCGATAATGCGTGGAAAAATAATGAGATTCTTTTCCATGATTTTGAGATCGCACAGCCCATTGATCTGCATTCCGTATACCGTGCCATCTTCTTTGATGAGGAAGCCACTCTTACCGGCTACCCGATGGTCTGGGATGGAGGCACCCCGATTCAAATCCAGGATCGGGATACCCCTCCCCTTGGACAGAATCCTGACTCGGGTCGGGGCAACGGCGGCGTGTTCGATACCCCCTTTACGGTTTCTGTCAATGCCCAGTCCGGTGAAAAGGAAGCCATATGGGATTTTATGAAGCATCTGCTTACGGAGGAGTATCAGAAGCACCTTACCCACTATATGCCCGTGCATGAGAAAACGCTGGAATACAAGCTTGAGGAGGCGGAGCATATGAACGGAGCAACCGCAGGCTTCTACCCGAATGTGATACAGATCGGCGAGATGAAGGAGTGGGAAACCGATCTTCTGCGTGACTACATCCACGGCATCCGCACCTGTTGGTACTATGACACGAAGGTGTACACGATTCTGATGGAAGAAGCGGAGAAAATGCTTGCAGGCGACCAGACGCCCGAAGAAGCCGCCAAAATGATGCAGTCGAGAGTCAGCATTTATCTGAGCGAACAGTCATAAGGAGAAAAACCATGAAAACAAATATTACAAAACTTACATCTCTTGCCCTTTCCGTCCTGTTCCTCTGCACGGGATGCAGCGAAACTACCGCACCGGAAAAAATCTCCCCTACCGGTTCTGCACCGGAGAATACAGTGGAGGTTACCGAAACGGAAATACCAAAGGAGGAAATCGTCATCAAAATGGCAATCCACACCAGCGTCAGTCAGGAGATTTCCGGTGCTGTCCGTGCATTCAATGAATCCGACAATGGATACAGAATCGAATTTGTGGATTATGATGAATACGATGATGCGGACAGTTATACCAGTGACGGAGCATTGCTGCCCGGCGGATGGGCGAAAGCAGATTTTGAACTGCAAATGGATATTCTGAAAGGGAATACCGTACACCTTGTGCCGGATGTTGCATTCAGCGATGAGGGAAAATTCGATCTTCTGCTGGCTAAAGGAGCATTCATCGACCTGTATCCTTTTTTAGATTCCGATGCAGAGATCAACTGTGATACGCTGGATACCCATGTACTGGAACTGTGCGAAACGGACGGAAAGTTATGCTATTTGCCGCAGTACTACTGGATTGAAACGATGTTCGGCAAGACGGAATATGTCGGAAAGAAAGAGGGTTGGACCTTTGCAGAATTGAAGGATCGCTGGAATGCCATGCCCGATGATGCAACGTTCAATCTCAATACGGATAAACATGGCGTATACAGGGCGATTCTGCGGAATAATCTGGGAGCGTTTCTGGATTATGAAAACGGCACCTGCTCCTTTGATTCGCCGGAATTTGTGGAGATGCTGGAATTTTGCAATTCATTCATTCTGCTTGAGGAAAAGGAGAATGTTGGAGGCGACAGAAAGAAATTCGTGATGGACATGATGCTTTGCGGATTCAACGAATATCACAGAATACTGACATGGGAGGATGGCGATGACTTTACATTGGTCGGCTATCCGACTGAGGAGGGAAACGGTGCATTTCTGCATCCGATCAATCGTTATGCCATCTGTGCGGACGCACCGCCAGAGGTACAGGAGGGGGCATGGGAGTTTATCCGCATACTCATGGAGGAGGAATTCTGCTGTGAGCAGTACAACAAGTACAATGGACTTTTGGGATTTCCCGTGAACCGTACCGCATTTGAATGCCTTGCACAGGAGGAACTGAACCGTCCGGAGGAGAAACAGTATTCCTATGGAAATATGACGCAGGAGGAATATGGTCGCCTTCGTACCTATATCGAAAGCATTGATACTGTGAATGATGTGGTTGATGATGATCTGGAAACCATCGTCAATGA
>JAZOBK010000194.1:0-6749 GCA_045595985.1 Oscillospiraceae bacterium | reverse complement strand
TGCCCTTATATTTGGTTTTCATGGGATGACTCCTTTCTCATAGAATTTCCATTTTTCAGCAAATTGCTGAAAAACGCTTGACAAAATTAATAGAAAATGCTACAATATGAATAGAAAACATCGGAAAGGGGGACGCTCTTGAAAAATATCAGTTACCGAGTGGCATTGGGCGGAATCGTATCCTCCTTTTGTCTGCTTGCCATGTTCATGACAGGTGTGTTTCCCTTACTGTATCTGGTGCTTCCGATGATTGCGGGAATTCTGATGCTGATCGTGGTGACCGAAGTCAATACTCCGTGGGCATTACTTACCTATATGGCTGTCGGTCTGCTTTCCATGTTCGTAACCTATGATAAGGAAGCAGCACTGATTTTTATCATGTTTTTCGGACATTACCCGATCCTGTTCAAGTATCTCAACCGAATTCACCCGAAATTCCTGCAAATGGCAGTAAAGCTGCTTGTGTTTAACGGCTGTATGGTGGCATATTTTTATGTCAATGTATACCTGTTCGGACTGCAGGATCTGCTGGAAGCATTTGAGGATTTTGGCAAATACGGCAGTATCATCATGCTTGTCGCTATCAATCCATTCTTCCTCATGTATGATTTTGGACTGGATGGAATGCGTGAAATCTATTGCCGTTCTCTGAAACCGAGAATACTGGGCAAACGTTAACTCACCTGTAATCACCCCCGCTGTCAGCGGGGGTGATTTTGGTTTATTTCGTGGGATACACCAGCTTGTCGACTGTCCAGCCGTCAAGTACCTTACACATATCCCTTGCAATTTCTTTTGCACCGGACAAATCGTGCATCATGTAGTTTCCGCATTCCACACGCTTATTGCCGGGAATCTCGCCTTCAAAATCTGCTATGAATGCAAAGCTCTCCTGTGTCAGACGAATTGCGGTTTCCGGTGACAGGGTATCACGCACCAGAAAATAAAATCCCGTCAGACAGCCCATGGGGCCGACATAAACAATATTCTTGCTATATTCCGTATTGCGGACATATGTCGCAAACAGATGCTCAAAAGTATGCGCCGCAGGCGGTGTCAGGTAATCATTCTCCGCATTATTCGGCAGTTTCATGCGGATGTCGTAGGTTACGACATCCCCGTCGATTCGGGAAGTGTACATACCTTTTCCAAGAATGTCGTGGTCAATGGTAAAACTTGCGATTTTCTTCATGATTCCCATTCCTTTCCGGATGACTTTGTTATTTCTATTGTACCTTACTTCAGCGAAAATGTCAAGGCTGCAGAAAATAGAATGCAGTACAGCAGAAAATAATAATTGACATTGTGCAATATCTATGATATAATTATAATATATAAATTTGTCAAAAACCACGCAAAGGGGCGGAAATACCCCTTACCTGCGTGGTTTTTGTTGTAAAAAGGGGTGTATCTATGTTTCCGTATCAAAATCCGGAACTAACGGCAGACGAACGTGCAACGGATCTGCTGTCAAGACTGACATTGGATGAAAAAATCGGGATGCTTTCCACACATCAGCAGCCCGTGGAACGTCTGGGAGTCGAGGAATGGTATGTTGGTCATGAAATTGCCCGTGGTCTTGTGAATCGTGAGGAGGAGAATTCTTCCACGGTATTTCCGCAGCCCATCGGTATGGCAGCAAGCTTCGATCCTGAAATGATGCTGGAGATCGGTAAAACAGCCGGCAGGGAAGCGAGAGCATATTATAATGAACGTAAAAAAGGCGGTCTGATGGTATGGGGCCCGACCGTTGATCTTTCACGGGATCCGAGATGGGGGAGAAACGAGGAATGTTACGGTGAGGATCCGTTTCTGACAGGAGAAATGACCATTGCCTATACTATAAGATTGCGTAAAAAGAAAAATATCTATACTACAATTCCCACACTAAAACATTTCTATACCAATAACCATGAAGAAGATAGGGGGAGCGATTCTGCGAATCTCAATCCTCGTCTGAAGTTTGAACATTATTATGCGGCATTCAGAGCTTCCATTGAGAGGGGCGGTGCCGAAAGTATCATGACGGCGTACAATGACATCTGTCATGCACCCGCAGTAATGAACCATGATATTGAGAATGTTCTCAAAAAGGAATGGGGATTGGGATTTGTTGTGACGGATGGCGGTGATTTTTCACAGAATGTTACCCTTCACAAGTCGTTTGATTCCCATGCAAAAGCATTGCAGGCGTGCCTGAAAGCAGGAACGGACTGTATGACGGATGTTGAGGAAAATGTGCATTCAGCTGCGAGAAACGCACTTGCAGAGGGGCTAATCACAGAATCCGATCTGGATCGTGCCATCGGGAATATTCTGAAAGCCAGAGTGCAGCTTGGACATTTCGATGAAATCACACCGTTTGACCGTCTTACCCGTGCCGATGTGAATACGCAGGCAGATCGGGCATTGAATCTTCGTGCAGCAAACGAGGGCATGATCCTGCTTGAAAACAATGGAATTCTTCCACTTGATCAGAAAAAGGCGGGAACAATTGCCTTGCTCGGTGCCTATGCCGATTGCAATCTGCTTGACTGGTATACGGGAACTTCTTCCTACAATATTTCTGTAAAGAAAGGATTGGAGGAAGCAGGCTGCAAGCTGCTGACGGACGAGGGTTGGGACATTGTGACGATCGAAGCCCCGAACGGAAAATTTCTCCGACTCGGACAGGACGGTGCATTCTACGCCGATGCCGATGCAGAAACTGCTGAACAGTTCTATTACTGTCTGCACGATCATGAACATCGGTGGGTGAATTTAAAAAGTATCCGTGATGGCAGGATCCTGCGAGTTGCCGGAAACGGAGTTCCGGAATACGGCAGCACCACTGTCTATGCATGGTTCACATCCGAAACGCTTCATGTGGATACCCACAGTCTGACGGGTAAGCAGGTGATTTCCGATTATCTGCACGGAAAACAGTTTGCACTCGATGCAGAGAATCGTCTGATCGTCCGCCGCAGATCCCGTCCTGACAAAAGTGTAATGTTCCGTATCTGCACGGTGAGCCGTGGTTCGGAACGTCTTGCGGAAATTGCAGGGACTGCGGATACGGTGATCTACTGTGCCGGAAATGATCCGCTTCAGGTAGCGAGGGAATGCTATGATCGCCGCACCATTGAACTTCCGCCCGTACAGCGTGAAGCTGTACAGCGTCTGTCTGAGGAACATGACGACCTCATACTGCTGATCATTTCCAGTTATCCCTTTGCAATTCCGCTTTCAGCGAATTCTCCTGCCGCCGTGCTTTATACCTGCCATGCAGGTCCCGAGCTTGGTCATGCGGTTGCGGAAACCTTGTTCGGCAAGAATAACCCTGCGGGAAGATGCCCCCAGACATGGTACGCCTGCGATGAGGATCTGCCCGACATCAAGGATTACGATGTCATGAAGAATAAGATGACGTATCGGTGGTTTGAGGGCGTGCCGCAATATCCCTTCGGTTACGGTTTGAGCTACAGCAGATTTGCATATGCAAATCCGTCCTATGCGGTGAACAATAGCGAAATTCTGGTTTCTGTTGACATAACAAATACTTCGGAAGTTGACGGCGATGAAGTTGTGCAGGTGTACTTCCACGCTATGTCAAAGCGGATTCCCCGTCCGCTTCGTCAGCTCTGCGGATTCCGCCGCATCCATGTAAAATCAGGCGGGACTGTCCGCTGTGATATTTCCATACCACTGCGTGAATTGGAATTCTACGATGTATCCCGTGAGCGTTTCTGTCTGGAAAGCGGTGAGTATGAGATCATGATCGGTGCATCTTCCGCAGACATCCGCTTTTCGGAAACCATTGTGGTTTCGGGCGAAACCGTACCGCCCCGTGACTTTACAAAAGAAACGGACGCTCAGCTTTATGATGCTGAAGATGCAACGGAGATCTACACCGATCCCGTAAGCGGTGAAACCCACATCCGCGGCACGGAATGGACGTGTATGCTGTTATATCAGAACGTTGATCTTGCAAATGCCAAAAGCTTGATCATCCGTGCGTCCGCTCCCGTTGATCCCGCCAAGATTCTGGTCTTTCTGGATCATGAGAGTACACCGCTTGCAGAGATCACCGTGCAGTCGGCTGACGGCTATACGGACTTTTCTGCATATGAGATTCCGCTGCAAGCAGGAGGATGTCATGATATTCGCCTGTCATTCGGAAATAATTGCTGTATCAGAAGTTTGCGTATTACAAAGTAATGATTTCTGCTCATCCGTCCTCAATTCGGGGATGGATGAGCTTATGTGTGCATATGGGAATTTTTTTTGCCGTGTCAGTTTTTGCAGTTTTGGATTGACTGTATGTTATGAAGGACCTTCAATATATCAAAAAGGAAGTGGACCACGTGACAAATGAAGCGTTATTCAGATTACTGATAGAACAACCGGAACAGGGGCTGCCCCTGCTTATTCAACAGTACGGAGGATATGTCCATACGATCATACGCAGCAAGCTGCAGGATGCAGCGTCAAAAGAGGATATTGAAGAAACAGTCAGTGACGTATTTGTGATGTTCTGGCAGTGGGCAAAAGAACATCCACAAACGGAAGTGAATATCCGTGCCATGCTTGCTGTCATGACAAAGCGTCATGCAATCAACCGATTCCGTGCACTCACAAGACATACGGACTGCGATTCGCTCGACGATATGATTATTCAGCCGGAGGCGTGTTCCGCAGCGGATGAGAGTGTCATCCTGATGCAGACCGTAAAATCACTTGGCGAACCGGACAGCGAGATCATTCTTCGCCGATATTATTTCGGACAAAGCAGTCGGGAGATCGGTGATGCACTTGGGCTTAAATCCAATACAGTGGATCAGAGATTATCACGTGGGCTGAAAAAGCTTCGTATGATTTTTAAGGAGGACTGACTATGGAACAGCGTTTTGATAATTTAGATATGCAGGCAATGACGCTTGCTGATGCAGAACTTTCCAATATTGCAAGCACACAGAAACTCAGAGATGCAGAAACCAAGCGTATCACGGAATTGGTACTCCAAAAAACAGGAATCGCAAATAATACAGCCCACAAGGGCATACGCAAACAAAGCTGCAAAAAGCTTGGAATCATACTGACAGCGGCAGTGCTGACAATTACGGCTATGGGTGTGAGCGTTTCGGGTTATTTGCGATATAACCAGCCGATGGTGGAGCGTAATTTCGGTATACTGGGAGCAAGACGTCTTGAGGAGATGCATCTTCCAGATCCTGTGACGTATACCAATGGAGTTGTGGATCTGACCGTAGAAGCAGTGCTATGCGACGGACAGTATGCTATGGTGCTTGCAACACTTGAAGCTGTGGATGAGAAGCAGAAGATCGACTGGGAATATGAAATATCTCTCTATGAGTATATTGAGGATGCATCTGAAGATGTGATCGGCAGATTTGAAAGTTTCTTACTGATGGAAACAGATCACAAGGTCGTTGATAATCAGTGCTGGGCGACGTGGATTTTCCGCATTAATGAGGGGTATTCCGGAAGCGACGCGAAACTGAAGTTTTTCAAGACTACCACATACACGCCCTGTGATAAGGACGTTCCCGTGAATGCCGCAACGGAAGGTATTGTATTCCCTGTTTCTCTTGTCCAGAATATTCCTGTGCTGACGCTGACTTCCGAAAATGGAACTACCATGTACCTGTCAGGTTATCAGCTGTATGCGAGCAGTATGAATGCATTCACGGATTTTGATTTCCGCTTGCATCGTAACGATGGTTCTGTGTCCGAATGTGTGATACCTGTTTACAGCTCTTACGGCAATGAATCAGAAGAAGGCAAATGGGCGTCAACTGATGGTAAAGTATATGAGATAATTGCGGGAAAAGAATTTGATCAGTCCGATCCCTCTACCTATATCGGCTATCTTGATCTGACGGATGTTGCTTATATTGAATTTGACGGCGTAAATTTTTACGTTCAAAAATAGCTGAAAGCCCCTCAAGTGAGGGGCTTTCATTCTCAGTCATTCCTATGCTGATACGCATACACCGTTGTGATCACCATTACCGCAGTCAGGATGACAAAGAATCCCAGCAGAAGCCATTCCGTGGAGATGCCTACGAGCATTCCGATGACGGCAAAGAGAAGAAGCACAAATCCGGCAATGACGAATACCTTTCCGCCAAACCGATGTGTCAGATTCCAGCACTGTTCGTTGTTGAGCGTCCACGAGATCTTGATGCCAAGGGTCTTGTTATGTTTGATGGTCGGCATATAATTTCCCATTGCGATGAACAGTAGCCCCATCGCAATGATCAGCAGGTATCCGGGATGCGGTGTTTGTTCCGTTTTTGCACCGATGACCGCTTCACCCTGCATGGAGAACAACGTGAACCAGTTCATGCAGATGAAAAATACTGAAAGAATCAGCATGAAAATCTGCAAAGCCTTTCGGTTCGGGTAATCCTTTTTCCGCAGTTTCAGCTCCAGCAGAATACCACAGGAAACGAGCAGCGGCAGAATCGCCAGAATCAGCCCGAACCACTTTGAACCGACCCCGTCCACCGTAAAGTTGGCATCATAATGCGTCGGGACAATATCCGGCAGTGTGCTGATGAAAATGAGCGATGCAATCAGATTGATGATAGAAGCTGCAAAACTGATAATAACAAGTTTATTCGTTTTCATGTTCTTCCTCCTTTACCCCGAACATCCCCATCATGCCTTTCAGAAACTCCTGAAAAACCGTGGTGTTCAGACTGTAGATAATTTTCTGTGCCTGCCGCTGTGTGGTAACAAGCTCT
>JAZOBK010000193.1:0-8500 GCA_045595985.1 Oscillospiraceae bacterium | reverse complement strand
AGCACCTGTACCTGTGCCGCCGCCCATACCTGCGGTAATGAACACCATATCCGCACCCTTGAGTGCTGTTTCAATTTCTTCAATATTTTCCTCTGCACTATTCTGACCGATCTCCGGCTTATTGCCTGCACCTCTGCCCTTGGTCAGCTTTGCACCGATCTGGATGCGGGTTGCAGCCTTAGAATTTCTCAGAGCCTTTGCATCAGTATTAATTGTTACATATTCAATGTCATTTACGCCTGAATCCACCATACAATTCAGTGCGTTGCCGCCGCCGCCGCCGACACCGATTACCTTAATGTTAACATCCGGATCGAATGCTTCTTCGTAAATGAAGTCCGCCATTGTAGTTCCTCCTATGAATCTTTTATTTCCATGTAAAAACACTTATTTCACAAAGAATCTTATATACTATTTATTTTATCACATTCCATTACATTTTGCAATAGTTTTTTTAGAAAATTTCATTTTTTCATATTCACACAAGTAAATCGACTGTTCCCCGTCACTTTTTAACAAAATTGTACATACTAATCCATATTCCGACACATTACTGCAATCCCTTATTCAGCCGACATTGATGCTGTGGATTCCGTAGAAGTCTGCGTGGGTGTCTGTACTTGTGTGGAGGGCTGCATTTCCGGCAAAGTCGGAACCTCGGGCTTCGTTTCTTCTGGAATTTCCGTCGTTGCATCCGTCGGCATCTCGGGCTGACGTTCAACATCCGCCTTGTTGCGGAACGAAACCTGATTATTGCCGATCATGGTCAAATAGCCTTCCTTATCCGCAGGCTGTTTGCTGATGACGGACTGTGCAAAAGAGATCTTGTAGTCGATTTCCTCCCAGTTGCCCATATCGAACTGGAAACGATGATCGAGATTTACAACAATATTATTGGCTTTGGACATATCGACCGCCACGATCGGGTATTCCAGTTCGTCATCGTTGATCAGCCGCATAAACGCTTCGAGAATTTTTGTATCCCGTGCGTCTTCCGAACAGATCCATTTGCCTGCTTCGGGATCCTTCGCATCATAGCCAACGATCGTTACAAGTCCTTCTCTCGGATTCATCGTGTTTTCGATAATTTTTCCGCTTTGACTTGTCACCAGAACACCGTATTCATACTTGATATTATATGCAGGTGTACATTTTTTTACGTCGATCAGCAGCGTATTCGGAAATCTTCTTTTAATGGAAATCTCCTCCACATTGATCAGCTTATCCAATGCTTTCTGTTCTGCTTTTGCAATGTCAATGCGAATCAGATTATCTCCGGCAGAGATGCCCGTTGCCTGAGCGATCTCCTCCGCCTTATACATTTTTGCATCGCCCGTGACCTCAATACTTTCGATATTGAACAAAACCGTCATGGAAAGTGTCACGATCAGTCCGGTCGCAAAAAGAAAAACAAGAATTGCATACAATACCTTGCCACGGCCCCGACGTCTGTTGCGACGCAGGTTTTTGTCGTCCTGAATTCTCGTTTTTTCCACATCACGCATCGGCATTCTTCTTTCAGATTTCCAACTGCTCATACGTTTTCCCCTTTTATGTTCTGATAATTTCTGCTCCAATATTTTTTAGTACCCGCTCCGGGCTGTCGTATCCTCTGTCTATATGATACACATCGTGAATTACAGTTTCACCCGCCGCACTCAGCCCTGCAACGAGCATTGCCGCTCCGCCCCGCAGATCCGTCGCTTCCACGGAGGCTCCATGCAGACTGCGGACGCCATGAATTGCCGCCACACGGCCCGCCACCTGAATATCCGCTCCCATCCTGACGAGTGCATCCACATGACGGAAACGATTTTCAAATATCGTTTCCTCTACAAGCGTGGTGCCGACCGCACGGCACAGGGCAGCCATCATGATCGCCTGTGCATCCGTCGGAAATCCGGGATACGGCATCGTTTTCAGCAATCTGACCGGTTTGAGCGGTCTGCCTGCGTGAAAATAGATCCGATGATCCGTCGCACTGACATGGCAGTTCATTTCTTCAAACACGTCCAGAATGCTTGCCATATCCGAGCTCCTCACATTCCGAAGGCAGATCTCGCCATCCGTTGCCGCTGCCGCAGCAAGCCAGGTTGCAGCTACAATTCGATCGGGCATGATCCGGTATGTACACCCTTTCAGACGTTTCACACCCTGAATGACGATCGTTCCCGTGCCTTCTCCGTTTATGCAAGCTCCGCAGGCTTTCAGATATTCGGCAAGATCCACAATTTCCGGTTCTCTTGCCGCATTGCTGACGATGGTTTCCCCCTTCGCCGTTACAGCAGCAAGCAGGATATTCTCCGTTGCACCCACTGACGGGAACTGCAAATGGATCTTTGCACCGTGCAGTCCGTTCGGCGTTGTACAATCGAGAATACCGTTTTCCTCACGGATCTTCACACCCATACGCTGCAACGCCTGCAGATGCAGATTGATCGGGCGTGGCCCGAGTTCGCATCCACCGGGATAGCCCAGCGTACATTTGCCCGTTCTTCCGAGCACTGCACCCAAAAAAATAATGGACGAACGCATTTCACGCATGAACTGTTCGGGAATTTCCGACGCATTCATACTGCTTGCATCAACGGATACGGTATTTTCACGCATCTCACAGCGGCAGCCGAGATTGGTCAGAATCCTGCACGCTGCATAGACATCGGACAGTTTCGGACAATTCTCAAGCCTGCTTTCTCCGTCACAGAGCAGCGAAGCCGCTGCTATCGGCAATGCACTGTTCTTTGCACCCTGTACGGCGATTTCGCCTTCCAGACTTCTGCCGCCCTGTATGACTAATTTCTGCATAACGCCACCCCTTTCTATCATCATTCTATGACAAAAAGGGTTTTCGGTGCGTGATTTTATTATTTCTTTTTCAGCAGTGATTCCACTACATTCCAGATACGTTCCTCTGTATCCGTTACGGCAAGTGCTGCCGCATTCTGTGCCATACTCTGGAGCTTTGCACGATTCTGATACAAGCCCTCGATTCGGGCGATCATATCCTCCGAAGTAACATCCTTCTGCTCAATGACGATCGCAGCCCCTGCTTTTCCAAGTACATTCGCATTGTGAAGCTGGTGGTTGCCCGTCACGATCGGTGAAGGAATCAATATGGACGGTTTCCCCAGTGCTTCCAGCTCTGCAAGTCCCGTTGCACCCGAACGGCAGATGACCAGATCCGCTGCCGCCATACAGGTGTCCATATCATGGATGTATTCACTGACACGGATGCGGCTGTTTTTCATAGGAATACCGTATTCCTGCATTTTCTGCGGAAATGTATCCTTCCCCATGCCGCCGTAGCCGTGGATGTGATTGATGGCAAGCCCCTTGCCCGTATGCCATTTCAGAACCTCTGCCATGGTTTCGTTGATGCAGCCCGCCCCCAGACTTCCGCCGAAGGAGAGAAGGCAGAAGCTGTCGTCGAATCCCAGCTCCGCTCTTGCCTGTGCCTTTGATTTCTGCCGAAGCTCCGCACGAACCGGAAGTCCCGTTACGGTATACTGCAAGCCGTCGGAATCAAAGAATTCCAGTGCTTCCTTCACCGTCAGCATGACATGATCCACTTCCTTCGCAAGCAGTCTGTTTGTCACACCGGGGTACGCATTCTGCTCGTGGATGGCGGTGGGAATTCCCATTTTTGCCGCCATGCGGATGATCGGCCCTGCCACATATCCGCCTGTGCCGATGGCAATATCGGGTTTAAAATCCTTCAGGATCTGCTTTGCACGGCTGCCTGAACAGGCAAGATACCATACTGCCTTGATATTTCTTCCGATATTTGCCGGCGTCAGCTTACGCTGAAAGCCTGCAACTTTTATATGTGCGATCTCATAGCCTGCCTGCGGTATCAGCTTGGACTCCATGCCATTCGGGGTTCCTACAAACAGGAACTCCGCGTCCGGACAATGGGAGCTGATGATGCCTGCGATGGCAAGTGCGGGATTGATGTGACCGCCCGTGCCGCCGCCCGCCAAAAGTACTTTCATAGTATTCACCTTTCTTAATCAGAATATCATGCTTCCTGACGAAAATCAGGCTGCGGCGGTCTTGCTTCCGAAATCACACTGTTATCCTGCATGACTTTCCGCTTTCTCGAAACATTCAGGACAATGCCCATCTGTGCCAGCTGCATGACCAATGCGGTACCGCCGTAGCTGAAGAACGGCAGGCTGATACCGGTATTCGGCACAAGGCCGCTGACAACCGCCATATTAATGAATGCCTGCAGACCGATCTGCAGCGTGAAGCCGATCGTAATGAGCATTCCGAAGCGATCGTTGGCATTTGCCGCAATATGGAATCCCTGCACCACCAGCAGTACAAACAGCAGGATCACAGTAACCGCACCGATGAGTCCAAGCTCCTCGCATACCACCGCAAATACAAAGTCATTCTCTGCTTCGGGGAGGTAGAGGTATTTCTGACGGGATTCACCCAATCCAAGACCGAACACACCGCCCGATCCAATGGCGATCAGGGACTGTCTGGACTGCCATGTTGCGGCAAGATCCGTGCTGTCAAAGGGATGCAGCCAAGTGCTTAAACGTTTTCCGAAATAGCCGTAGCCCTCTGCCTGAATTTTATAGAACACAAGCCCTGCCACCGCCAGAACCGCCAGCAAGCCTGCGACCAGCAGGTGCCAGACCTTTGCACCACCGACAAACATGAGCACAACACCGATTAGGCAGATGAGCACCGTGCAGGACAGATGCGGCTGTTTCATCAGCAATGCAGCGATAACGCCAAGCATCAGCATAAAAGGAATTACGCCAATCGTTGCTTTCTTCATGCGGTCATAGTTTTTGTCAATTGCATAGGCAAACAGAATCACAACCGCAAATTTCGCAAGCTCGGACGGCTGGAAGGTCGTAAATCCAAGGTTGATCCATCGCTTACAGCCCGTTCCGAGATCCGTACCGATCAGCAGAACCATTATCAGCATGAGTACGCTGCCGCCATATGCCAGCAAGGCGATCCAGCCCTTCTGGAGGATCCGATAATCCACAAACGACATGATCAGCATAGCAACCAACCCGATCCCTGCAAAAACAACCTGACGGGACGCATAGAAGTACCCGTCCTTACCTTCATTAATGGCGATCGCATAGCTTGCAGAGAACATCATCAGAATGCCCACACCAAGCAGAATCAGAACGATAACCAGAAATGTCACATCAACACCGCCCAGCTTGGTACGCTCCTGCTTCATTTTATTCATATTGCTGAACGACCAGAAGCTTTCACCCGTTTTTCTTGTATTCGTCCGTGTTGTATTCATTCGTGCCATCCATTTCTCCCCTTTCCTCGCAGTAAAACCGACGACGACGGCGGATTTTATGCGTTGCCAATCTATTCATACATGATCACGGCAGCAATAACGCAGAAGCAAGCGAATCCTGCAAATACTGCAATTCTCTGCCAAGGCTTCATTCCTGCCTGCTGCATACTTTCCTGCAGCGTAATACCATTTTTTCTCCATGACGGAATCCGGTTGACGAGTGATACGGCAAGCATCAGGAGCATTGCCATATGCATACGGCTCATCAGACAGACAGCCGTTACGATACCGGAAACCCAGAGTACGCCCGTGTTGCCAAGCCTGCATTTTGCAGGATACAGATTCCAGACAAGGCAGCCCATGCATCCGCCCGCTGCCGCAAGCGAAAACAATGCGTGCAGTTCATTGCCCTCCTGCAGGAGCAGCACCGCCATTCCCAGCAGTGCAACACCGCCGACGGAAATGCATATCCCATCTGTTTTCTCTGCATCAGAGTTGGTCTGCATACAGAGCAGCGTACCAAGTGCCGCCGTGAAGGGAATATACAGAATTCCTGCGTCATATCGACAAAAAGCAAAATCCATTACCGTATGCTCCGAACCGCAGAGCAGCAGGAACAATACCGTTATCAGAAATACGAACGCTGTCCGCAGCAGCATAGGCTGCTGTTTCAGCGGACGTCTGCGGACGATCCGCAGATCCAGTAAGAATCCCATTACAGCCATAAACAGTGCATATGCCGTACCAAGAACCAGTTCCCGTGTCAGCTGCTGCATTGTGGCTGACGTATGATCCACAATAGAAAATGTGTGGTACAACGCATACGAAAGCACAAGTCCGAACAGACACCCAAACACGCAAAGCACACCGCCCATGGTCGGGCGAAGGCTGTGCTGCACGTTCTCGGTGCCCTCCTTCGGAGTTTCCGGCTCACAGAAACGCTGCTTACGCAGAAACGGTACAAACGCCGCACCCATGATGCCGCTTGCAAGTGCGGCGGAAACAGCCGTGATCAGCTGCAGCCAGAGCGGCATTATACTTCACCGTAAAGTGCGGTAATGATTCTTTCCAGATGCATACCATGGCTTGCTTTGAACAGCACGCAGTCACCCTCTCCGAGTGTTTTCCGCAGTTCTTCGGTCAGCTCGTCTGCATCCTCCGTACAGAATACTGCAACATAATTTCCTGCATTTTCGGCAATGCCCCTTGCGGCTGCTCCGTAGCAGAACAGCATATCAATACCGGCATTTTTCGCCATTTCTCCGACCTTTGCATGAAGCATCCCGCTATGTTCGCCAAGTTCCAGCATATCGCCCAGAACCGCAATTTTCCTGCCGCTGCAGCTGAAATTCCCCAGCACACCAAGTCCCGCACGCATGGAATCGGGGCTTGCATTATAGCAATCGGCAATGACAGTCTGTCCGTTTTTTTCCATGATATTCTGACGCATTCCTGTCGGCTGGTATTTCGCAAGACCGCACAGGATATCCTGCTCGTTCATCCCTGCAAGTGTGCCGACAAGATATGCCGCCAGTGCATTTTTTACATTATGTTCACCCACTGCCGGAAGTACGGCAAGCAGGCTTTTTTCGCCATGACAAATGGTAAAGGTAGTTACGCCGTCGTCCTCCTTGATGTCCTCAACGGAAACATCCGCAGGATTTCCCTGCGTTGAGAATGTGTAAACGGGACGTTCCATCATATTTTTTAGCTCGCAGAGCATGGGATCATCCGCAGACACGATCAGCGGTGCAGTTTCCTCCATGCCTTCAAGCACTTCCAGTTTGGCTTTCAGAATGCCCTCCTGTGAACCGAGATTCTCAATATGCGAATAGCCGATATTGGTGATCACGGCAAGCGTGGGCTTTGCACTTCTTGTCATGCGGGAGATTTCCCCGAAATGGTTCATGCCCATCTCGATGACTGCCGCCCCGTGTTCCTTCGTCAAGCCAAACAGTGTTTTCGGCATTCCGATCTCATTATTGAAATTCTTTTCGGTTTTCAGCGTACAAAAGCTTTCGGAAAGCACACAGGCGATCATTTCCTTTGTCGTGGTCTTGCCCACGCTTCCGGTAACTGCAACAAGCGGAATATCAAACATTTCACGATAGTATCTGCCAATGTCCAGCAACGCCTGACCGGTATCGGGAACTACCACGCAGGGCAGATCTCCGATCTGTGTGTCAGTCACGGCAGCTGCTGCACCTGCTGCAATCGCCTGTTCCACAAAGTCATGACCGTCAAATTTCACACCACGAAGTGCCAGAAACAGACAGCCTTCGGGAAGCTGACGTGTATCCGTACTGATGCAGGTGATTTCCGCATTGCACGGTGCGGTCGTTCCAAGATATTCTGCAAGCTTTTCCAAGAAAAGAGTTTCCATTGTATTCCTCCTATGCCAATGCAGCAAGTGCTTCGGCAACAATTTCCCGTTCGTCGAAATGAACGGTACGGTTATTCTCAAAAATCTGATAATCCTCGTGTCCCTTACCGGCAAGCACGATCACATCGCCGCTCCGTGCAGTTTCCACTGCATGATAAATCGCTTCACGGCGGTCGGCTACCACTTCATAAGGCACATCGCTGTCTGCAAGTCCCTCCAGAACATCGGCAATGATCGCATCCGGATCCTCATTGCGGGGATTGTCGGATGTAACGATCAGCCTGTCGGCAAACTTTGCCGCTGCCTGTGCCATAAGAAGACGCTTGGTTCTGTCACGGTTTCCGCCGCAGCCGAACAGACAGACCAGATTGCCCTCGGTATAGAGCTTTACATTTTCAAGGATATTCTCAATTGCATCGGGCGTGTGTGCATAGTCACAGATCACGGAAAAATCCCGACCTGTGGGGATCACCTCACACCTTCCCTTGACGCCTGCACAATTCTGCAGCGGTGCAAGGATCTGCTCTGCTGTCAGTCCAAGACTTCGGCAGACTGTATAGGCAGCAGTTGCATTTGCAATATTGAAATACCCCGTCATCTGCATACGGATATTCTCCGCACCCTCGGGTGTTTCCAGTCGGAATGCAGCACCATTCGCCGTTACTGCCTCCGCTGTGCAGGTATAATCCGCATTCTTTGTTCCAAAGCTGTATTTTTCACAGGTGATCTCAGAATACAGCCTTTTGCCGTAATCATCATCCGTATTGCAGATCGCAGTATCGCAGATGTCAAACAGCATACGCTTGGCATCGTAGTAGGCTTCCATGGTCTTG